>NZ_QTKI01000144.1:0-10785 GCF_010820945.1 Rhodopseudomonas sp. BR0C11 | reverse complement strand
GGCTGGAAGACCGCACGCTGCTGAAGCTCGCCGAACTGATCGAGCGCGAATTCGGCGGCTTCAAACCGCCGAAGGCGTTGGTCGATTAATTAGCGACGAACGCCCCCCGTCATTGCGAGCGAAGCGAAGCAATCCAGCTCCGAACGCTGGGCTGGATTGCTTCGTCGCTTAGCTCCTCGCAATGACGGGAGAGATTGCCGCTCGCATACTACGCCGTCAGCAGCGGCGCGATCTCGTCTATGCCCGCGGCCTGCTCACCCAACAGATGGTTGGCAATTGCGAGTTCGAGCTTGCCGTCCTGATGCGCGAACGGATCAAGCTGGTACAGGCGATGCTCAACCACGAGGCGCGACAGCAGCACGCGCCGGGCATCGCCGCGCATCGCTTCGATCTTCGCGCCCTCCCAGGTGAGCGCCACCGCACTGGCGACGTGATACAGCGCGCTGGTGGCACGGCGGGCATCAGCTTCGTTCTCGCTGCTCCGCGCCACGTCGCGGGCGAAGCCGATCGATTTGTCGATCAGCCCGCGCAGCCGGTCGCGCCAGACTTGCGGCACGCGTACCGCATCGTCGAGCCGCGAATGAAGATCGGCCCCGAGCGCCGACTCCGCGCCATGCCTGCCAATCGCGCGCTTCAGCGCATCGATCGCCACGATGTTGCCGGTGCCTTCCCAGATCGAGCCGAGATGCGCGTCGCGGAGCAGCCGCGCGGTGGCGAACTCCTCGACATAACCGATGCCGCCGCGCATCTCGAGCGCATCACCGCTGACCTTGCGCGCGTCGCGGGTCGCGCGGAATTTCAGCGTGGGCGTGAGGATACGCAGCAGCGCAGCCGCGTCCTGGCTGCCCCCTTCGGCGCGGTCGAGTGCATCGGCGGTGAGGAAGGAGACCGACATTCCCTGCTCGGTCGGCACCAGGATCTTCAGCAATTGCCGGCGCGCCAACGGAAGGTCGACGATGCGGCTACCGAACACCACGCGGTTCTTCGCCACCGTGATCGCATCGTGCCAGGCGCGCCGCATCAGCGCGGTCGACTTCACGCCGTTGGACAGCCGCGATGAGTTCACCATCTCGGCCATCTGCACGAAGCCGCGATCGAGCTTGCCGACCGCATAGGCAAGCGCGCCTTCGAGCTTGATCTCGCCCGACGCCATCGAGCGGGTGCCGAGCTTGTCCTTCAGCCGCACGATCCGGTAGTGATTGGGCGAGCCGTCGTCGAGGAACCGCGGCATCAGGAACAGGCCGACACCGCGCGTGCCGGGACCGGCGCCTTCGGGCCGCGCCAGCAGCATCACCACCTTGGCGTCGGCGTTGGAGCAGAACCACTTCTCACCGTACAGCCGCCAATGATCGCCTTCCGGCACAGCGATCGACGTCAGCGTGCCGACGTCGGAGCCGCCCTCCTTCTCGGTCATGAACTGGCCGCCTTGCGTCAGCTTGCTCATGTCCGTCTGGATCAGGCCGTCGAGATACTTGGCCTTCAACGTCTCGTCGCCGAACTTCGACAGCAGCTTGGCGCAGCCGTCGGTGACGTTGATGGGGCAGCCCATGCCGAATTCGGTTTCGTTGAATAAGAGCGTAAAGGCGTGCTTGGCGGTGACCGGATAGACGTCCGGCCAGCCCATGATGCCCTTGCGGTGCGACAGCGCGTGAATTCCGAACTCGCCGAACGCGGCAGCTTCCAGTTCGCGATAGGCCGGGTGATACTCGACAGATTGCGCGTCGCGGCCAAAGCGGTCGCGCTGATGCAGGATCGGCGTGTGGCGATCAGCGAGGCGCGCGCACTCGTCGAGCCGGCCGCCGGCCAGCGCGCCGAGCCGGTCGAGATGCGGCTCGATGTGATCGACCAGGGATTTCTGCAGATGAATCCGCAAAAGATCGGCGAGCGACGGATCGGCGCGATAGAAGTTCAGCCCCGTGGTGTCGGGCGCGATCAGGTTCGCGGCGTTGCCGGGCTTCGCCGCAGGCGCGGCGTCTCGTTTGTTTCCTGCCAACATCTGCAACTCTTGTTTTGGTTTTCGGAGCCTTGTCCGATGCTATAAGCCCGATCGGCTGGCGGCACAAAGCAAGCCTACGCCGACACTCCCTCACGGACGCGCGACAGCTTCCGCCCGGCGGAATTGAGCAGGCGCATCGAGGCCGATGGAACTAACAACTCTCGTCATCCTGATCGCCGGCGCGCTGTGTGGCGGGTTCGTTTCCGGCCTGTCCGGCTTCGGTCTGGCGCTGGTGTCGCTCGGGTTCTGGCTCTACGTCTTCCCGCCGACCGTCGCGGTGCCGCTGGTGCTGCTGTGCTCGATGGTCTCTCAGGCCTCGACGATGCGGATGGTGTGGGAGCACATCGATTTCAAACTGGTGACGCCGTTCCTGATCGGCGGGCTTGCCGGCGTGATCCCGGGCAGCGTGCTTGTGGCGTATGCCGATCCGTGGGGCTTCAAACTGTTCGTCGGCCTGTTTCTGCTGATCTTCCCGCCCGCGCTGTATTTCACCCCGCCGATGGCGCTGACCTTCGGCGGCCGCTGGATGGATGGCGTGATCGGCTGGATCGGCGGCGTGATGGGCGGCTTCGCCGGATTGTCCGGCCCTCCACCGATTTTGTGGGCGAGCGTCCGCGGCTGGGACAAGCATCAGCGCCGCGGCGTGTTTCAGGCATTCAACTCCACCGTGCTGATCGCTGCGCTGGCGCTGCAGACCGCGCACGGTCTCGTCACGCGTGAAGTTCTCTACGCGGCCTTGCTGGCGCTGCCAGCCATCCTGCTGGGCGCCTGGCTCGGCGCAAGGACCTACCACGCGCTGAGCGACCGCTCGTTTCGCAACGTGGTGCTGGCGCTGCTGTTTCTGTCCGGGCTCAGCCTGGTGTGGAGCAGCTTCGCTGGACTGCGCTGAGCGGCCGGGCCGGCTCACATTCGGTTTGCCCGCCGGCACGGCTTCCGATCAAGTACAGCCGATCACGTGTCGATTCGTCCCACCAGAGGCGATGTGACAGGCAGCACAGAGGAGATCGGTGATGCGAGAATTGCTGCCGGTGGCCGAAAAGGTCGCGCTCAGGCTGATCGCGCAGAAGCAAACCATCGCAGTCGCAGAATCCTCGGCCGGCGGATTGATCGCGTCGGCCCTGCTCGCCGTGCCTGGCGCCTCGGCCTACTTTCTCGGCTCGGCGGTGGTGTACACCCGCGAGGCGCGGCGCGTGCTGATGGACATTCCGGATCCCGACATGAAAGGGCTGCGGTCCTCGTCGGAGCCCTATGCCGAATTGCTGGCGAAGCAGATCCGCTCCCGGCTCGGCGCCGATTGGGCGCTGTCAGAAACCGGCGCCGCCGGCCCATCGGGCAATCGCTACGGCGACGCTGCCGGCCATACTTGCATCGCGGTGGCCGGGCCACGGCAGGCGGTGATGACACTGGAGACGGAAAACGCCGACCGCGTCGACAACATGCACGTGTTCGCCGCGACCGCGCTCACCTTCCTGCTGCATACGATGTCGACCTGAGCGAGGCCCGCGGCCTCGCCCAAACGTCAGCGAATGATGGCTCTCCACGTCGCTACGAGTAGCGGGACGACGAAGCAGTCCGGCGCAATGACGGCGGGTCTTATGTGACCGCGCGGATCAGCGCCATGCCGGCGAACAGGCCGGCGATCGCCAGCACCACCGAGCCGAGCACGTACACCACCGCAAGCCCGATCGCGCCGCGCTCATACAGCAGCGCCGCGTCGAGCGAGAACGCCGAGAACGTGGTGTAGCCGCCCAAGATGCCGGTCATCAGGAACAGCCGGAAATGCTGCGACGAGCCGCCCTTGAACGCCAGATAGCCGGCGATCAGCCCCATCACGATCGAGCCGGTCACGTTGATGAAGAAGGTGTGATACGGAAACGCGGTGCCGAGCAGGCGGCCGCTGAGCGTGTTGATGAAGTGGCGAAACATCGCCCCGAGCCCGCCGCCCACGAACACCAGAAGATAGGCCATCCGACAATTGCTCCGTCTGCGAACGTCGCCCCGCCGTCGTTCTTGCAGCAGGAGAGGTGCGACCGCAAGCCGCATGGTCGGGCGCGATGCCAAAAGGAAAGGCGGCCGCACTGCGACCGCCTTTCCGATTCGATTGCGAGCTTGCGGCCCTGATCAGGCCTTGGAGTACAGCTCCTCGACATACTCCCAGTTGATCAGGCTATCGACGAACGCCTTCAGGTAGTCCGGACGGCGATTGCGATAATCGATGTAGTAGGAGTGCTCCCAGACGTCGACGCCAAGGATCGGCGTGGCGCCGTGCACCAGCGGGTTCTCGCCGTTCGGAGTCTTGGAGATTTCGAGCTTGCCGTTCTTGACCGAGAGCCAGGCCCAGCCCGAGCCGAACTGACCGGCGCCGGCTGCGGCGAAATCGGCCTTGAACTTCTCGAAGCCGCCGAGGTCTTCGTTGATCTTCTTTTCCAGCGCGCCGGGCAGCTTGCTGCCGCCGCCGTTCGGCTTCATCCACTTCCAGAAGTGGATGTGGTTGTAGTGCTGGGCGGCGTTATTGAACAACGGGGCGTTCTTGTTGAACGAGCCCTTGACCACCTCCTCGAGCGACTTGCCCTCGAATTCGGTGCCCTTCAGCAGATTGTTGCCGTTGGTGACATACGCCTGATGATGCTTGTCGTGGTGATATTCCAGGGTCTCCTTCGACATGTACGGCTGCAACGCGTCGTAGGCATACGGCAATTCGGGTAGCGTGAAGGTCATGATGCATTTCCACGGTGGTGGGAGACGTCGTCTTTAACGGGAACCCTTATAAAAGGTTCCCCGGCGGGACCCAATATCTATTCTAACTTGCAACAGCATGTCTCGGCGGTCTGGCCGAAGCGAATATCGCTGCAACCTGAATAGCTTACCGTTAGCACCCGATCGTACCGTCGAGGCTCGGCAGCCCCCTTCCCGGTCCGGTCAGGCGGTTGCAGGGACCGCCAATTCGTCCCGCCGGCGCGGCGGCCGGACGTTCATCAGCATCTGGGCACAACCGGCGATCAGGCCGATCAGCACCGCGGCCTGCCAGGCGCGATCATAGCTGCCGAGATGGTCGTAGATCACGCCGCCGCCCCAGGCCCCGAGGAACGAGCCGACCTGGTGGCTGAGGAAGGCAATGCCGGTCAGCGTCGCCATGTAGCGCAGCCCGAACAGCTGGGCGACGAGGCCGTTCACCAGCGGAATCACCCCAAGCCACAGCGATCCCATGATCGCAGCGAACACGATCGTCGAGGTCGCCGACGCCGGGAAATAGAAATATGCCGCCACCGTCAGCGACCGCACGATGTAGATGCCACCGAGCAAATACTGCTTGGGAAACCGGCCGCCGAGCCAACCGAACGCATACGAGCCGAACACATTGAACAGCCCGATCACCGCCAGCGCCGAAGCGCCGAGTGACGGATCGAGGCCGCAGATCGCCAGATAGTTCGGCAGATGCGTGGTGATGAACACGAGCTGAAGACCGCAGACGAAGAACGCGATCGCCATCACCAGGAAGCCGGAATGGCCGAGCGCGGCCTGCACAACCTCGCCGGCCGACTGCTGCACGTCGTCCGACTTGTCGATGTCGAGCTTGTCGGCACGGCCGGCGAACAGCGCCGACGGCAGCATCGCCGCGGCGAGGCCAAGAAAGCCGATCAGCGCCATCTGCCAGCCGGCGGTCGAGATCAGCGTCTGCGCCAGCGGCGAAGCCAGCACCAGGCCGAGTGACCCGGCAGCCGAGACCGCGCCCATCGCGACGCTCCGCTTGGCCGGCGACACCGTGCGCGAGGTCACCGTCATAGTCATGCTGGAGGCAGTGCACGACAGCGCAATGCCGACGCAGACGCCGCAGCCGAGCGTGAACATCAAGGCCGAGTCGGCGACCATCATGAGAACGAGACCGGCCGCATAGACCACGACGCCACCGGCCATCACCCAGCGGGTGCCGTAGCGGTCGGCGATCAGTCCCACCATCGGCTGCGTGACGCCCCAGATGATGTTCTGCAGTGCTGTCGCGAAGGAGAAGTCGGCGCTGGTGATGCCGACGTCGCGGATCACCGAGGGCTGAAACAGCCCGAAGCTCTGCCGCATGCCCATGGCGAGGCTGAGCAGCACCGACGCGCCGATCAGGATCGACCAGCGCTGAAACGCGCTGAGCTGAGCTGCCTTCATAGGCGGTTTCCTCTCCCGGAGAATAATTATCCCTCTTCATGCCCTGGTTTGGGAGATTTGACCATCCATCCCAGCGGTATTCTGGTTCTGCGCCGAATGCAGGGGTGCCGCCGCGTGACCGGCCGCCTCAGAGCCCTGCGCGAAATGCCGTCGCGCCCGCGTATCCTGCAATGCCCCGCCGCTTGTGCCCGATGAGGCGCTGTGGCTATTGTATGTTAATCATCATACAAAAGACCACCGTCAATCGCGAGGCGGCATCCGGGGAGCGACTGCATGACCATCGAGGCACCCGCCGACACGCCACTGTCCGCTCCACCACCGAACCGGCTGCTGACCGCCCCGATCCTGCCGACACTAGTGCGGCTGGCGATCCCCAACACCATCGCGATGCTCGGCACAGCCTTGGTGGCGGTGGCCGAGACGTCCTATATCGGCCGGCTCGGCACCGAACCTCTGGCGGCGATCGCTTTGGTGTTTCCCTTCGCGATGCTGACGCAGATGATGTCGGCTGGCGCCATGGGGGGCGGCGTATCATCCGCGATCAGCCGCGCCCTCGGCGCCGGTGATACACACCGGGCCGGCGTGCTGGCGCTCCACGCGATCCTGATCGGGATCGGCGGCGGGCTGCTGTTCACGCTGGTGATGCAGCTATTCGGCCGATCGCTGTTCGCACTGCTCGGCGGCCGCGGCGAGGTGTTGGAGCAGGCCTGCAGCTACTCGGTCGTTCTGTTCTCAGGTGCCGTGTCGATCTGGCTGGTGAACACCCTCGCCTCGATCCTGCGGGGCACCGGCGACATGGTCCTGCCGGCAGGTGCCCTGCTCGGCGTTGCGGCTTTGCAGGTGGTGATCGGCGGCGCGCTCGGCCTCGGCCTGTTCGGAATGCCGCGGCTCGGCATGCCTGGCGTCGCCTCCGGCCAAGCGATCGCTTTCACGGTCGGCGCGCTGTTCCTGCTGATCTATCTCGCCAGCGGCCGCAGTCGGCTGCGGCTGCAACTGCGCGCATTCAGCTTCCAACGCCCGATCTTCGTCGACATCCTGAAGGTCGGCGCGCTCGCCTGTCTCGCGCCGCTGCAGTCGGTGTTGACGATCCTGATCTTCACGAAGGTGCTGGCCAGCTACGGCACCACCACGCTCGCCGGCTATGGCATCGGCTCGCGGTTGGAATTCCTGCTGATCCCGATCGCGTTCGCGGTCGGCGTCGCCTCGATCCCGATGGTCGGGATGGCGATCGGCGCCGGTGATATCGCCCGCGCGCGGCGGGTGGCGTGGACTGCCGGAGTCGTATCCGCCCTGATCGTCGGACTGGTCGGCGTCGTGCTGGCGATCTGGCCGGCGCTCTGGGTGTCACTGTTCACCGCAGACCCGGCCGTCACAGACGCTGCGCATACCTACTTCCGCTTCGCCGGCCCGGGCTTCGGCTTCTTCGGCCTCGGCGTGACGCTGTATTTCGCCAGCCAGGGCGCCGCCAAGGTTGGCGGACCGGTGCTCGCCGCAACCGGACGGCTTGTGCTGGTGGCCCTCGGCGGATGGGCGCTGGTCGCCTTAGGGGCGCCGGCATCGGCGATGTTCGCGATGGTGGCGCTGGCGATGGTGGTGTACGGCCTTGGCAGCGCCGCCGCGATCTACCTGACACGCTGGGTCAAATGAATCGGAATTATCCCCAGCGTGCAGCAAGGGTCACACGATTGCACGAATCGGACGCTCTGCTATCCAACCGCCCGCCGCACTGCTTCTGAATGCTGTTCGCGGCTCCCGCGAGTATCGTTTGGAGGTATGGAATGGCCGTTCGGTCCGGTTTCGTCGCTGCTGCCCTGGTTGCCCTGGTGTCGCTGTCGCCCGCAGGGGCGATCGCCCAATCAGCCGGGCCGCAGGGCACCTGGTTGACTCAGGCCGGCGACGCCAAGGTCCGGATCAAGAGCTGCGGCAACGCGCTGTGCGGGAGCATCGTCTGGCTGAAGACGCCGATCGATCCGAACACCGGCAAGCCCCAGGTCGACGATAAGAACGCCGATCCGCAGCTCGCATCGCGGCCGATCATCGGCCTGCAGATCTTCGGCGACATGCGCCCGGTGTCGCAGGGCAAATGGAGCGGCCACATCTACAACGCCGACGACGGCAAGACTTACGAGAGCAGCATCTCGCACACCGGCCCCAACAGCCTGCGGGTCGAGGGCTGCGTCGGCACTCTGTGCGGCGGCGAAAGCTGGACGCTGACGCGCTAAGCGACTGCCCTGTCGGGCATCGCCTTCAAGGCCAGCGCGGCGGACGCATAGCCGCCGCCCGCGCCGTCGATGAAGTGCACATGATCGCTACGCGCTACCGACGGCGTAAAACACGTCACCATCGCCGACTGCTGCCGCGATACGCCGTAACGCGCGACGCCCGCAGCCGCCGCCGTGGCGAGCTTCTGCTCCAGCGCGTCGGCTAGCTCCGGCGCGCAGTCGACCACCATGCGCAGTCCGTCGTCGTATTTACGGAAGTCTGAATTCTCGACCAGCTCGGACAGATAACGCCGCGGGACGAAGCCGCGCACGGTGATGCCGAAGCGGATGATCAAGTAGCTGAACAGAGTCCGGATCAGCAGGCCGGCGCGGCGCAGCGTCAGCGGTACGCCGCGTTCGGCGTGCGCTTCAAGATCGAGGCCCTGCGACGGCCAGCGCAATCCCGGTCCTTCGTGGGGCACCGGCCTGCCCGCCTCCGGGCTGCGCTCGACCATCGTCACGATATCTTCGATCAGGCTGCGATACGCCGCCCCATCGGCCTGCGCCGTCGGCACGATCAGCACCGACAGGATGACGCCGCGCCGGGCCGGCATTTCTTCGAACCGGCACGACAGACCGGAGAGGTCCGGCGCGGTGCCGGGCGGCGCCGGCGGAATCGAAAATTCACCGCGCTTCATCGCCGCATCGGCCCAGCCCAATCCGCCGCCTGCAAACATCGCGTAGCTGACGTGCGGCGAAGGCGCGAAACGGGCGACGCGCACCTCGAGCCCCTTGGCGCGGATCGCCGCGACCGGCACTAGCGCGATCCGCATCGTCAGGCCGAGTTCGTCGCGCACCCAGGCAGCGGTCGCGGCCAGCGCATCGCGGGCGGCGGTCAAATCGGCTGGTGCCACCGCAAAGCTGGCGCCATCGCCGCCGAACACGAACGGGAATTCGCGCTCTTGAAGCGCGTTGGTCACCGCGGCGATCACGGCCGCGCCAGCCATGTTGACCGACTTGTAGCGCCGCTCGGCGATCGCGCGGGTGGAATCGACGATGTCGGCGACGCCGACGGTCCAATCGTCCGGCAGCGGCGCGTAGAGGGCGGGATCCATCAGGCTGCGGAAGCCGCGAAACACCGCGACACTCTGGTAGAACCCGCCGCTATCGCCCGCGCTCATGCCGCCCGGCCCTCCTCGATTGATGCCGATGAGTTACGTCCGCAAACCCGATCGGTTGCGAACGGCCGAGGTCAGTCGCTGCCCGAGCACAGGCCGAGCGCAGCCGTGATCGTCCCACGCGCACAGCGCGTCAGCGTGATGTCCGAATACAGGCCATAGGCGAACACAGCCAAAGCCAACAGAAAGATGATGCCGAGCGATTTCACGTTCGATGTCCAAGCCGCCGCGGACGTCGCAAGCTCAATGCTCACCGCGGACGGCCGATGTTGCACCTGTTAGATCAGATCGCCGGGCAACGAAACAACCGTGCAGCCCAAACGAAAAACGCCGCCAGATCCTGTGGACCTGACGGCGTAATTTGGTTGCGGGGATAGGATTTGAACCTATGACCTTCAGGTTATGAGCCTGACGAGCTACCGGGCTGCTCCACCCCGCGTTAAACCTTTGCGCGGCTTTCAGAAAACCGATGACCATCAACGCCCAAAGGCGCTGATCGATCCTCCCGGAGGCTTCCTGAGAAGGTGCCCGGGGCGAATGCCCGGGGCGCGAGGGGTGTCTACCAACCCTGCGGGGATTTGCAAAGCCCCAAGGGCGGATTTGGGAGAAGATTTTCAAGATTATATGACGAACGGAACCAGGTGTGGTTGCCGGAATCCTCTTCCCCTGCGAGAATTTGGCAAAATCAGCCCGTAACGAACCAATTGGGCATCGCAGGGAGCGAAAGATGGACCAGCCGGTCGGCGGTTTCGGGGGCAATGCGCTCCACGACAGCTTTCATCGCATGTTCGAAATTTCCCGTGCTGCGCCGCCGCCGACGCTGGAGCAGCGTCAGGACCGGCTCGCGCGGCTGCGCGCGCTGATCAAGGACAACGAGAAACGATTCGAGCAGGCGATCTCTGCCGATTTCGGTCACCGCAGCTCGACCGAGACTCTGATCGCCGAGACGCTCAGCCTGCTCGGCGACATCAAGCACACCTCGCGGCATCTCAAGCGCTGGATGGCGCCGCGCAAGGTATCGACCCAGCTTCAATTTCTGCCCGGCAAGAACCGGCTGCTGCCGCAGCCGCTCGGCGTGGTCGGGGTGATTGCGCCGTGGAATTATCCGCTGCAGCTCACCGTTGCGCCGGCGATCGGCGCGATCGCCGCCGGCAACCGGGTGATGATCAAGCCGAGCGAATTGTCGCCCCACTTCACGGCGCTGCTGCAGGAGACTGTCGCTGCCAAGTTCGACGCGGGTCGAGCCGGTGAACAT
>NZ_QTKI01000143.1:0-10879 GCF_010820945.1 Rhodopseudomonas sp. BR0C11 | reverse complement strand
CTGCGGGGCCTTGCGCGAAGCTCGGCGTCGCCGTCAGGGGAAGGGCGATGGCCAGCGCGGCCACGGCACTCAAGGTTCTCAAATTCAACATCATCGGCTCCATCGACGGGATTGGCTTGGAACGCCCGCGGTCTCAACCCGGCTGGATCGCCGTCGTTCCCATTCCGCCGCTTATCGGCGAAAGCTGATCCCATTCAGTTGTATAAGGGCTGAATGAATTGCGGTGATTTTGCGGAACCTGGCCGTGGCGCTTGTTCGCAGGCATTCGCAACGGCTGGACAAGCGGGCCCGCCGGTGGCATCAGGGACTCTGTTGTCGCCGCCAAGGATGCGCCGAGATGAAACTGTTTTTGCTGCGGATTTTTACCTGGTGGAACGGCTTCACGTTCGGCACCCAGCTGTGGACCTGGCGGTTCGGCGAGCTGGTCGGCACCGACGACCAAGGCAACCGCTACTTCCGCACCAAGGGTGGCAAGATCGATCCGACGCTGGGCTTCGAGCGGCGCTGGGTGCTGTACAACGGCTATGCCGAGCCGAGCCGGGTCCCGCCGGAATGGCACGGCTGGCTGCACAACGTTGTGGATGTGCCGCCGACCCAGGAAAGCTTCACGCCGCGCGAGTGGATGAAGCCGCACCAGCCGAACCGGACCGGCACGCCGCTGGCGCATCGCCCGACCGGCTCCACGCTGTCGACCGGCCGCCGGCCGAAGGCGACCGGCGACTATCAGCCCTGGACCCCGGGCGCCTGAGGCTTCTCTCTTCCGCGGCGGCCTGACAGGCCGTCGCCTTTAATCGCGTGACAGCCGATCGGCCGCACGCTTCACGGCGTCGATGCGGCGTTGACGCGCCCCCTGCATCCGCTGTTTCAGCATCGCCACCACCTCCTGCGGGGCGGTGTCCGGCGAACCGGCGTTGAACGGCGGCGCCGGATTGTACTCCAGCATCAACTGGATCGCCTGCGCGGTCGGGCGGTCAGCCAGCAGCTCCGCCAGCGTCAGCGCAAAATCGATTCCGGCGGTCACTCCGCCACCGCTGATACGATTGCGGTCGATGCAGACCCGCGACCGCTCCGGAATTGCCCCGAACGCCGCCAGATCCTCCAGCGCCGACCAATGCGTCGTCGCGCGGTAGCCGCGCAGCAGGCCCGCCGCGCCGAGCACCAGCGCGCCGGTACAGACGGAGGTGAGATAGCGCGCCTGTTCCGCCTGCTGCCGCAGGAAGGCGAGGGTGTCCTCGTCATTGACCAGATCGTCGGTGCCGGCGCCGCCGGGCACGCAGATGACATCGAGCTGCGGGCAGCGGCCGAAGTCGATGGTCGGCGGCAGCATCAACGCGGTATCGCTGGTGACCGGGGTCATCGTCTTGGCCACCAGATACACTTTCGCGTTCGGCAACCTCGAGAACACCTGCAGCGGCCCGGTGAGGTCGAGCTGCGTCAGGTTGGGAAACAGCAGCAGTCCGATGGTCGTGGTGGTCATGATGGTCTCCGTGAAACGGCCTGGCGCGCGTCAGCGCTTGACGGAGCCAATCTGGCATGCTCGCCTCTTGGCCGAAATGGCATATTTCCCTCGTTTTCAGACAAGCCCTCAGCGAGGCGCTTCATGATCGGCGTGCTGATCTATCCGGATTTCCAACTGCTCGATGCCGCAGGGCCGATCGCGGCGTTCGAGATCGCCGCACGCTACGCGAAGCTGGCGCCTGCCATCAGAGTGATGACGGCAGAGGCCGGTGCGGTCCGTAGTTCGTCGGGCGCCGAGCTGCTGGCGCGCGGCCTGCGCCATGATCGGGCGATGCGGACGCTGATCGTTGCGGGTGGTGAAGGTGTTCGCGCGGCGGCGCAGTGTCCGCGGCTGCAGACGTTTCTGAAGGCCGCGGCGAAACGCGGCTGCCGCATCGCGAGTGTCTGCTCGGGCGCCTATGTGCTGGCAGAAGCCGGACTGCTCGATGGCCGGCGGGCCACCACGCATTGGGGGCGCAGCCGTGACTTCCGCACGCGCTATCCGCAGGTTCGGCTGGAGCCGGATCGAATCTTCGTGCGCGACGGCGAGGTGTGGACCTCGGCCGGCATCAGCGCCGGCATCGATCTGGCGCTGGCGATCATCGCCGAGGATTACTCCGATGCGATCGCCCGTGACGTCGCGCGGCAGTTGGTGGTGGCGCAGCGACGCGCCGGCGGTCAGTCGCAGTTCTCGTCGCTGATCGAGCTGCAGGCGCCGTCCGGGCGGTTCGCCGGACTGCTGTCGTGGATGCGCGAACATCTGGACAGGCCGCTCACCGTCGAGCAATTGGCCGAGCAGGCGGGGATGAGCACGCGGCATTTCGCCCGGGCGTTCCGGGATGAAACCGGCACCACGCCGTCGAAGGCGGTGGAGCGGCTGCGGCTCGAAGTGGCGCGCAGCCGGGTGCAGGCTTCAGGTGAAGCGATCGAGTTGGTCGCACAGGCCACCGGATTCGGCGATCCGGAGCGGATGCGCCGTGCCTTCATCCGCGCCTTTGGTCACCCGCCGCAAGCTCTGCGCCGCGCCGCTAAGGCGGCGTGACGATCGCGGCGGCTCCGTGATCAGGCCAACACCGGAGCGGTCTCGGCGTGAATCCGTTCGGCTGCGGCGTTGAGCGCCGTCATCGCCTGGGTCAGCTCGGGATAGACCTCGTCTTCGATCGTCACGACGCCGTAGTTGGAGTCCTCGCCATCCCAGCGGCCTTCCGCCGGCTGGTCGGCGTGAACGAACCAGTGGTAGCCGATCAGCGCCGGATGGCGCAGTGCCGCGGTGGTGTAGCGCGTGAAGCCCGCAGCGCGCTCCCGCTGGGTCGGCGTTCGCGGGCCGGCGCCGTGCGTATTGGGGAGTCCGGCGTCATCGCCGCGGAACGAGTATTCGCCGATTAGGCACGGCCGCCCGGTTTCGGCGTAGCCGTCGATCACTGCGTCTGGCAGCGGATCGTAGCAATTGACGCTGATCACGTCGCAATATCTGCCGGCCGCATCGACGACGTCCTGCGGCGGCACGTAAGCGAACCTGGCGCCGAGCACGAGGTGATTGGGATCGGCCGCACGGATCGCGGCGGCGCTGACCGACAGGCAGCGCTCGGCCAGCAGCCCGGCGAAGGCATCGCAATCTGCGAAGTAAGCGCGTGCGATCGGATCATGCTCCTGCGCCCGATCGTTGGTGAAGAAGTTGCGGCGGAACGGCGGCGCCTGCAGCGGCGCGGCGGCGAGATCGTCCCACGATGAGAGAGCGCATTGCCACGCCGCATTGAACTGATCGATGCTGTCGTAGCGGTTTTTCAGCAGCGCCAGCGCGGCGCGGCGCGAGAATGGTGCCCCCATCGCGCGAAGGATAGTCGGCAGCAGTTCGTTTTCGCCGCGCCAATCCGGTCCCCACGGCAACTCGTTATCGGTGAACCAGCCGAGCACGTGAGGATCGTCGCTCTGCGGCGTGCAGACCTTGCGCGCGTGCGCGCGGGCGAACTGCTCGAATTCCGGATCGAAGATGTCGCACAGCGGCCAGCCGCCGCGTTGTTCGCCGAAGGCGGTCGCGACATAGACGACGCCGGCGGCGGAGGCGAGGGGAACGGCGCCGGCGCCTGCGACCTCCGGCTCCGACCAGGCGCCGAGTGTGTTGAAGCCCCAGGAGGCGAGGCGGTCCGCCGCGACGCGGCGCCACGCTTCGCGGCTGCCGTATTTGCGCGTGCAGGCTTCGCGATACGGCCGGCGATCGGTGCCCTGAACGTTGTCATGGTCGAACTGCACCGAGACCACGCCCTTGGACAGAAACCGTCCGCCGTCCGGATCGATGAACCACCACACGCCGTCGATCTGTTCTGTTCGGAAGAAACCACTGGCCTCGACCTTGCGATCGGCAAGGCCGCCCCAGCGCGTGCGTGCAAGTTCAGTCATTCCGTCGTGACGACCGGCGCCCGCGCGCCGCTGCTCCCTGTTGACCGCGCAAATCCTCGGACGGCTGGAGCGCGGTCACGTTGACGCCGGTCAATGCCGGCCTGCGGCTAAAGCGCCTTCAGCCAGTCGCCGATCTCGCGCACCGCGACGTTGGCCTGCGGCAGCAGCTTGCCCATGGTGAAGAAGCCGTGGAATTGGCCCGGATAGGCCCGATGCATCACCGGGACTCCGGCGTCGACCAGACGACGGGCGTATTCGTCGCCTTCGTCGCGCAGCGGATCGGCGCCGGCGGTGATGACGAAGGCCGGCGGCAGGCCCGCAAGGGTCTCGGCGCGCGCCGGCGAGGCACGCCAGTCCTCGGCATCTTGCGCGCCGCTGAGATAGTGATCACGAAACCAGCGGATCACCGAATGCGTCAACAGCACGCTGGTCTCCGGCTCGCTGTGCGACGGATGCCGCATCGAGAAATCGGTGGCCGGATAGATCAGCACCTGACCGGCGAGCAAGGGGCCGCCGTGATCGCGGGCATGCAGCGCGACCACCGCGGAGAGGTTGCCGCCGGCGCTGTCGCCACCGACGCTGAGCTGTTCGGGATCGATGCCGAGCTTTTTGGCGTTGTCAGCGATCCAGCGCGTCGCGGCGATCGCGTCGTTGACGGCAGCGGGGAATTTGTGCTCGGGCGCGAGCCGGTAGTCGACCGAGATCACCAGCAGTTCGCCATCCTGGGCGATGCCGCGGCAGACAACGTCGTGGGTCTCGAGATCGCCGATCACCCAGCCGCCGCCATGAAAGAACACCAGCGCCGGCGCCAGACCCTCGTCCTGGCGGAGTTTGTTCGGAGTGTAGAGCCGGGCCGGGATATCGCCGGCCGGGCCGGGGATCGCGATCGAACGGACCGACGCCATTTCGGCCGGATCGGGATTGCTGACCAGCCGCGCCGCCGAGTAGTAGGCGCGGGCTTCGTCGGCGGTCAGCGTCTCGTAAGCCGGGCGTCCGGCGTCCTGGAAGGCCTTGTAAACGGCAGCGGCATCGGGATCGAGCTTGGCGGGCATGGGGCTTCCTCGTGCTCCCCGGTTCGGGCCGGGGCTTGCCTATTCGCCGGCGGGTAGGCCCGCCGGGATTTGAAACCAATATCTCAGGAGTTCCTCGCAATAGCCAGCCGCGTCGCCCGGAGCCGCCACGCCCTTTCCCCGCCGTATTCCCCGTGTTAACCGGGAGGCCAATGCGAGCGGCCCGAAGCTGTAGAATGTCGCAAGCCTGATTCGTCGATTGAAGCCGCGCGGAATGTCCCGAAGCCTGAGCCTAGTCGGTCTTGCGGCGTTGATCGTCGCCCCGTTGATCGCGTTTGCGCCTCCCGCGCAGGCGCAGATCGGCAACATCTTCTCGGATCCGCCGCCGCGGCCGCCGGGAACGGTGCCGCGTGGCGCGCCGCCGCCTGCCGACGACGAGGAGGAAGAGGTGCCGGATCTGCCGCCGCAGGGGCGGGTGCTGCCGGCGCCGGGTCGCGCGATGCAGGGCTCGGCGATGCCGGGACCGGTGCAGTCGCAGCCGTTGCCGCCGCCGCCGGGCTCCACCGTGATTCCGCAGACCCCGCCGCCGGCCGCTCAGCAGCCGGCGGAGCCGAATGCCGGCGTCGCCAACGCGCCGGCCGCGACCAATCCGCTGCCCGGTCTGCCGCCGGGCCAGCGCCAGCCGCGCGGTACGCCGCAGGCCAATCCGCCGCCGGCTCCCGCGACGCTGCAGCCGGGCGACGAGATCGTCACCGAGCCGCCGGCGCAGAAGATCGTGAACAAGAAAGCGAGCTTCGCCGGTCTCGACAAGATCACCGGCCGTACCATCAATTTCGATGCCGACATCGGCGAGACGGTGCAGTTCGGCGCGCTGCGGGTGAAGACCGACGCCTGCTACACCCGGCCGTCGACCGAAGCTGCCAACACCGACGCCTTCGTCGAGGTCGACGAGATCACGCTGCAGGGCGAAGTGAAGCGGATCTTCTCGGGCTGGATGTTCGCGGCCAGCCCCGGCCTGCATGCGGTCGAGCACCCGATGTACGATATCTGGCTGACCGACCGTAAGGACCCGGGGACCTCGAACGTCCCCATGGCCCAGCCGGACGCGCCGAAGCCGGCCGCGCCGCCGCCGCAACAGCGCCGCCGCCAGCAACAGCAGTCGCAGCAGACACTGCCGCCGCCGCCATCGCTGCAGCAGCCAGCACCGCCGCCCCAGCGCCCGCAACGCCCGCTGCCGCCGCCGTTCCCGGGCTTCCAGCAGTAAGTGCGCTCGGGTTCCGAGAAGTCGGAGCCGGCGATTTCGCTGATGGCCGACGGTTGAGCTGTGCCGCCAGCAGCCGCGAACGGCGTAGTCCGCTTCAGGCAGGGAAGGCATGAGCGCGATTAGCAAAGTTGGCTGCGCGTGAGCCTGTGCTTGCTTTCGGCACTGGCAGCGCTTGCGACGGCCGCCAGGCGATCACCGCTCAGTTGCAGAGCACCTGAACAGTGAAGATCTTCGCGAGGTCGGCGATCGCCTCGGGCGCTAGCTCGCGCGTGCTCACCTTGCCGGTCGGGACTACACCGCTGGAATCGAGGAAGTTGGTCGCGATACCGGTCTTGATTGCAAAGTTGACGTTCTGTGGAATGTCCTTGGTCGCGGCCGCGATGTTCAAGGCATTGAGCTTCGAGACGATCACGCCGATGACGTTGCCATATTTGTCCAGCAGCGGACCACCGCTGTTGCCCGGCTGAACCGGCGCCGATATCTGAGCAAGTCGGGTGTCGTCTTCCATTCCGGTCGTCGCGGTGATCGCGCCGGCGGTGAAGTTGCCGGAGGTCGACAGGATGCCGGTCAGCGGGAATCCGAAGACGTACACCGCCTCGCCGAGCCGCATTTGTGATCGCAGGCCCGGAATTGCAGCTGGTGACGACGCCGTCTTCAGGATCGCAAGATCGTTGGTCTTGTCCTTCGCGACGAGGGTAGCGCTCACGGCAGCTCCGCCTGGAGGCAGCACGTTGATGGTCGAACACTCGGCGATGACGTGGTGATTGGTCACGATATGGCCGCTGTCCGAGACGTAGAAGCCAGTGCCTGAGCTCTTGGTATGGCGTTTCGGCTTGGAGTCTGTTGAAGGTTCGTCGCGGGTGTCGCTCTGCGCCGTCATGAACGCTTTCTGGCACGACAACACCGCTTCGAGCGCGCGTCGCGAGCCATCCAACGAAAGCGCTGCGACGCGGCGCCGATTGAGGAAGACGCCGACGCCGCCGGATTCGGCCAGCTCCACCATGAACTCGGTCTTGAGATTGCCCGAGAACACACCCTTCTCATTGCTTCGCTCAAAGCCCATGAACTCGCCGTTCCACCGGGTGCGACCCATGACGAGTTGCATGTCGTACTGGCCGTCGACCTCGACCGACGCCCAGCGCGGATTGGTGAAGGCGATATAGGCGCTAGGCTTGTCGCCGGCGAAGCCGAACCAGACCGTCGTTCGATCCTGATAGGTCGCCGCGGCGAGGCAACCACCGACGCTCTTGCTGAATCCGACGTCCCAGCCCGAGACCTTTCCGAACGACTTATCGATGTTGAGGTCGCCGCAGCGGGCCTCCGTTGCGATGGCAATCGATCCGACCAGCATCAGTGCAGCGATCGTCCGCGCGAGGATATCCTTCCGCGGACGAGGTTTGCGGGGCGGGTACACGAGCCGCGCTGCGAATGTTGTGTGCTTCATCGGCCTTCGCGCAGGAGAATGGCTGCGCCTCTGGTGGAGGTGCCTTTGTCCGGCGGCAGACGCTTAGTCTCTGGCCGGACGTGTTTTCGAAGCGGCGACGCCGGCGAACGGGTCCGCCATCGAGGTCTGTGACGGCGCCGGACGCGACCGGTGCGCAACGTGCCGGCGATGACGCGCAGACCGATAGACGCGCGGCTGTTGTTGCTGCGCGATGCCGTTGGCGATGATCGCTGCGGCGGCGACGCCAGCGAGCGCGCCGAACACGGCAGCGCCATCGCGCGCGACGGAGCGGTTTGGAAAAGAGATCACAGCGATCGCAACAGCTGCAGCCAGCAGAGCCGGCGAGATACGCAATGACGTTTGGTCCAATGTTCTTTTCAGCATGACAGTCCCCAGATGCCCTGCCTTCGATTAGTAGGAAACGGGGTTGCAGCGGTCAAGCAATGACCGTCATGCGAGCGACGTCTGTTCACGGCTTGAACGGTTCGTTGTTGGTACCAGGATGCGCTACGTCCGCGCGATGATCGCCAGCGCTTCGGCGCCGGTGACCGGGCGATCGAGCGGCAGTGCTGCGAACGAGGCTTCGCCTTCGAGCGCGTCGTCGAGCAGCGAGCGATAGCGCAGCCGCGGCAATTCGATGGCGCCGAAGCTCTTCAGATGATCCGTCACGAACTGGGTGTCGAGCAGGGTGTAGCCGCCAGCGAGCAGACGCGCGACGAGGTGGACGAGCGCCACCTTCGAAGCATCGCGGGCGCGGTGAAACATGCTCTCGCCGAAGAACGCCCGGCCGAGGCTGACGCCGTAGAGGCCGCCGGCGAGATCGCCGTCCTGCCAGACCTCGACGCTGTGGCAATGGCCGATGTCGTGCAGGCCGATATACAGCTCACGGATCCTGCGATTGATCCAGGTGTCGTCGCGCCCCGGCTGCGGCGCTGCGCAGCCGTCGATCACTGCCTTGAAGTCGCGATTGACGGTGACGGTGAACGCGTCGGACCGCACCGTGCGGGCGAGGCGCGAGGACACGCGGAAGCCGCCGAGCGGAATGATGCCGCGCATGTCCGGCTCGACCCAGAACAGCGAAGGATCGTCGACGCTTTCGGCCATCGGGAAGATGCCGCACGCATAAGCGCGCAGCAGCACGTCGGGCGTGATCTCGGAAGCGGCGGAGGAGTCGCGTGAGGCCATGCGCAAAGCATAGCACGACGCTGCAGGCGCGCGACCCCGTGGGAACTAGGGGCAGTCAGCGGCTAGTGCGGCAGGTCGGGATGCCAGCCGACCAGCAGCAGCATCGCGAAGAACGCGATGAAATACGCCATGCCGACGTGCCAGCCGTGGCGCAGCCACATCACCACCGACTTTCCTTCCGGGAACATGTTGGTGATCGCGACGCCGGCCGAGGAGCCGAACCACATCATCGAGCCGCCGAAGCCGACCGCATAGGCCAGAAAGCCCCAGTCGTAGCCGCCCTGTTTCAGCGCCAGCGCGGTGAGCGGAATGTTGTCGAAGCCGGCCGAGACGAAGCCGAGGCCGAGCGCGGTCTGCCAGCTCGCTGTGGGCAATTGTTCGACCGGCATCAGCGAGGCCGCGGTCACCAGCGCGAGCAGGAAGATCGTGCCCTTGAAGGTCGCGGGCATCAGCTCCCAATCCGGCCGGCGCAGCGGCGCGGTGATCAGGATCACCGCCCAGACCGTCAGGCCGAGCACTGGCGCGTGGTCGAGCAGGGCGGGGAATTTCATGTTGGCGGTGACGTTGGCCGCCAGCGCCGCGATCAGGATCGCGGCGACGATGCCGACGCGGACCCACTCGATCTGCAGGCCTTTCGGCGCGTTCTTCACGATCGGCGAGAACTTTTGCTGCTGGATCGAGGCCGGCACCGCGAACAGCGCCAGCGCGATCACCGCCGCCACATAAGCTTCCAGCACGCTGAGCGGCGAGACGCCGGCGATCCACATCATGGTGGTGGTGGTGTCGCCGACCACGCTGCCGGAGCCGCCGGCGTTCGAGGCGGCGACGATCGCGGCGAGATAGCCGATATGGACCCTGCCGCGAAACACGTGCCGCGCCACCATGCCGCCGATCAGCGCGGCGGCAATGTTGTCCAGGAAGCTCGACAGCACGAACACCAGGCCGAGCAGTACTACCGGGCCTTTCCAATCGTCGGGGAGCAGCGCCGGCATCTCGTCGGGAATGCCGCTCTTCTCGAAATGCGCCGACAGCAGCGCAAAGCCCATCAGCAGCAGGAACAGGTTCGCCAGCGTGACCCATTCGTGCTGCATGTGCAGCGCCAGGCCGGACAGGCCGACACCGGTCTTGAAGCCGGCAAACGCCAGCTTGTAGCCGACCACGGTGACCAGGCCGGCGAGCGCGATCAGCAAGGTGTGGCGATGGAAGATCGCGACCCCGACCAGGGTGGCGGCGAACAGGATGAAATCGAGCGGGATGCCGAAGATCAGGATCGGTGTCACGGCTGCCTCGCGCCGGACAGGACGGGCTGCGCCGCAGCGGCGCGCCACCGAGATACGAACGGCAACCTATGGCCGCTGAGGGCGTGAGCGTTCAAAGGCGTATCTTCCCGAATTTGATCGGCCGAACCGGTTGTGCCGGCGGCGCGGCGGAAGCTGCCCGAGGTGCGACAGAATGGCAAGGCAGCAATGGTCTTAGGGCACCGGCCGCCAAAGCAATATGTTCGCCGGCAACGTTTGGCCGGTCAGGTTTTGACCGCGAGCCAGATCCAATGCCGTGAGCCGGTGCGTTTGCCGACCGCCCGGACCGGGACTTCGTTGACGGCGAAATCGCTGCGCCGCAGCCGCTTGGTGAAGCTGTCGTCGGGGCCCGACGACCACACCGCCAGCACGCCGCCGCCGCGCAGCGCCGCGCGGGCGTCGGACACGCCGCGGCTATCGTAGAGCTGGTCGTTGGCGGGGCGCGACAGGCCTTCGGGGCCGTTGTCGACGTCGAGTAGGATGGCGTCGTAGCGTCCGGCGCCGGCGCGGATCAGCTCGCCGACGTCACGCTGCAGGATGCTGACGCGGGGATCGGTCAGGCTGTCGCCGTACAGCGCGGCCATCTCGCCGCGGGCCCAGTCGATCACTTCAGGCACCAATTCGGCGACCTCGATGACGGCGTCGGCGCCGAACACCTTCAGCGCGGCGCGCAGCGTGAAGCCCATGCCGAGACCGCCGATCAGGACACGCGGACGAGGCCGGCCGGCAAGCTTCTGACAGGCGAGGGTGGCGAGCGCTTCTTCGGAGCCGCCGAGCCGGCTGT
>NZ_QTKI01000142.1:0-10943 GCF_010820945.1 Rhodopseudomonas sp. BR0C11 | reverse complement strand
GCGGGTCGTACCACTGAACCGACGGTCTGGGTGCCGAGCGCCATCGGCACGATGCCGGCCGCCACCGCGGCCGCCGATCCGCTCGACGAACCGCCGGGCGTGTGCTGCGGATTGTTGGGATTGACGGTTGGCCCCGGGCTGCGCCAGGCAAATTCAGTGCTCACCGTTTTGCCGAACACGATGCCGCCAAGCTGTTTGATGCGCGCCACGATCGGCGCGTCCTGATCCGGGATGTGGTCGGCATAGACCCGTGATCCGTTGGTGGTCGGAATGCCGGCCGTCGCGATGATGTCCTTGATGCCGATCGGGATGCTGGCGAGCGGTCCCTCCCCGCCCGTGAGCTGTTCTCCGGGCAGCCGATGACAGAACGCCTTCAGCCAAGGCTCCACCTCGTCGGCGCGCTGGGTGCAACTGGCAATGTAGTCGGCGGGGCTCAACGTTCCTTCACGGAACGCGCGATGGACTGCGAGCAGTCCCAGCGGATGCGACATGGTTGAGATCGTCCTTGAAACGCAAAAGAAGACGCCGGCGATCGCCTCCGATCGCCGGCGTAATGGCCTCGGTTATTTCAGCGCGAGCGCCGGCTTGACGTAGTCCTGAATGACGAAGTCCTCGTACTTCGGCGCCTGCTTCAGATTGCCGAGCGCGATCTGGGTCTGCATCGCGGTCTCGTAGGCCTGCAGAGTTGTCTGCACGCTGCTCGGATAGACGTTTTCGGCGATCATCCGACGGACGGCCGCCTCGACGATCTTCGGATCCAGCGTCGGGAATTCCTTCTGGGCGATCGCGACCGCATCATCGGGATTATTCTTCATGAAGCGCAGCGCCAGCTCCATCGCGTTGACCACCGCCTGGGCATCCTTCGGATCGACGTTCTTGCGAGCGGTGATTGAGGAGAACGCATACGGACCGTAGGCTTTCGGGAAGCCGATCACCACCTTCATGCCCTTCGCCACCACCTGATCCAGGCCCGGCTCATACAGCACGGCCACCTTGGCCTGACCGCCGAGGAATGGCCCCGGCTCGGAGCCGATCTGCACCTGCAGCAGATCGACGTCGGTGTCAGGCTTCATGCCGTTGTCCTTGAGCAACTTCATGAACAGCGAGGTGCTGGTGGTCGGCATCAGGCCGGCCACGACCTTCTGGCCCTTCAGATCCTGGAGCGTGTCGTATTTGAAGTCGGGCGCCGCAGCGACCCACACCGCGGCGCCATTCACCACGTTGCAGATGATGCCGACATCGGCGCCCTTCGAGTTGGCGATCGCGGTCCATTCCGGGCCGTGGATCGAGAACGACGCACTCCCCGACAGGACTGCGGACAACGCTGTGGTCGGCGAGCCTGCGGTCTCCTTGTCGACGTCGAGGCCCTGCTGCTTGAAGAAGCCCTTATCCAGCGCGACGTAGAACGGCAGGTAGAGCATGGACTGGAAGGCCTGAGAGATTTTGACCTGCTTGGCCATCGCGGCGGTGGGTACCACCGTCGAAGCTACTAACGACGCCACGACGGTGGCTGCACCGACAAGTCTTCCGATCGAACGCATAAGGTTTCGGCTCCGAGGTTGGGTGAAGGATGTGGTGGGAGTTGGTGCGGCCGCGTCTAGGCCTGAATCCGGACGTGTCCGGTGTCCTGCTTCCAAGGCAGCAGATAGCGCTCGAGCGCATCGATCCCGTGATAGAGCACGAAGCCCATGAACATCAGGACGAACAGGCCGACCCAGACCGAGTTGAGATCGTAGAGGCTCGATGCGTTGTAAACGAGATGGCCAAGGCCACGCTTGGACGAGATGAACTCCCCGACCACCGCACCGACCAGAGCAAAGCCGATGTTGATCCGGAAGGTCGCGATGATCGCCGGCAGCGACGACGGAACGACCACGCTGTAGAAGATCTGGTGTTTGGAGCCGCCCATCGACAGCATCAGCGACTGCAGATCCTTATCGCTGTCTTTGGCGGCTTGGTACGCTGCGATCAGCGCCACCAGCGCCGTCATCGACACCACCAGCACCACCTTCGACAACAAGCCTGTGCCGAACCACAGCAGGATCACCGGGGCGAGAGCAATCTTCGGAACGCTGTTGAGCGCCACGATGAAGGGCTCGACCATCCGGGCGATGAAGGTCGAGTACCACATCGCCAGACCGAGAACCGAACCGACGATGGTGCCGACCACGAAGCCGATCAAAGCTTCGTAGAGCGTGTAGCCGCTGTCGACGAACAGCGACCCGTCGAGCAACTGGGTCTCGAACCGCACCCAGATCCCCGACGGCTTCCCGACCAGGAACTCCGAAATCCAGCCCATGCGGACTCCAAGCTCCCACAGCAGGAAGAACGCGACCACCGCGAGCGCCTGCAGCGCGGTGCGACCGAGATGCGTGTCGAACGTGACGACCAGACGCTGGGTCAGGCTGATCGTTTCGCGATTGGGCCGGATGGCAGTGCCGCCGGTGCGGGGTACGACGTCTGTTGCGCTGGTCATCAGTTGGACTTCACTTTTCGGGTCTGAATGTCGAGCTCACCGCAGAGCATGTGGAAATAATCGGAGAAGCGGTGATCGCTGCGCGCCTCCACGGGACCGGTGCGCTCGATGTCGATGTGATGGACATTCTTGACCCGCGTCGGCCGCCCGCTCAGGGCGACGACGCGCTTGGACAAGGCGACCGCTTCGTCGACGTCGTGGGTGATCAGAATGACAGTCTTGTTGAAGGTCTCGACCGCCTCCATCAGCACGCCTTCGAGATAGAGGCGCGTCTGGTAGTCGAGCGCGGAGAACGGCTCGTCGAGCAGCAGGATGTCGGGATCCATGATCAGCGTCCGGATCAGCGCCACACGCTGGCGCATGCCGCCCGACAAGGTCTTGGGATAGGCCTTCTCAAATCCCGAAAGACCGAAGGTCGACAGATATTCCCGCGCAGTGTCGAGCGCTTCGGCATCGGCGACGCCGCGCACGCGCAGGCCGAGCAGCACGTTCTCCAGCACCGTCCGCCAGGGAAACAACAGATCCTTCTGCATCATGTAGCCGATGCGGCCGCGCAGACTGCTGACCTGCTCCCCGCGATAGATCAGGCTGCCGCTATCGGCATTCAGTAGTCCCGCGATCACGTTGAAGATCGTCGTCTTGCCGCAACCGCTCGGCCCGATGATGCTGACGAAATCGCGCTCGTAGATGTCGAAGGACAGTCCGTCGAGAACTGGCACCGGGCCCCCTTTTCCGGGAAACACCTTGCGGACGTCTCGAACGCTGAGTTGGATCTGCGGCTCTGCCATGGATTTGCTCCTTTGCGAATGCTTTGCAAAGCCCATGCCAGCACATTCGACAAAGGTCGAAGAACGCCAATTCCCGCTGCAGCGCAGGCGATTAGCGAAAGGTCGCCTGCCCTCGCGGCATATGCCGCCGCCGTGCTTCGCCCCATCCCGCCGCTCAAATGCATTGTGCATTGTGCACACCGAAGCGGCACCGGTCCGGGCGCGTTCTGTGATATCGAGATTGAAACGACGACTAATCCGCGCGCGATACGAAGCTGCCCACGGCAGCCTCGTGATCGCCTCGGCGATCGGCACTTAAGGGAGTGAAAGATGCGGAGACGTGGACAGCCCACGACAGTCCGCCAGCATGTCCTGCTCGATCTGCGGACCAAGATTCTGCAGGGGCGCTATCCGGCCGGCACCCGGCTGCGGCAGGAAGAGATCGCACGTCAGCTCGACGTCAGCACGACGCCGGTGCGCGAAGCATTTCGCGACCTGCTGTCGGAAGGGCTGATCTCACTCGACGCAAGGCGCGGCGCCGTCGTTCGCGGGCTGACGCTGGACGACGTGCAGGAGATCTACCAGATGCGGATGCGCCTGGAGCCTCTGTTGGCCGCCCGCTCCTTCGATCGTGTCACTGACGACGATCTCGCCCGCGCCGACGCCTGCCATCGCAAGATGTGCGGCAAGGTCTCGGCGCAAAGCTGGGCCAATCTCAACGAGGAATTTCACGCCGCCCTGACCGGCAACACCACCGGCGGCCGCCTCGGCAGCGTGGTCTACAACCTTGCCCATGCGGCCTCGCCTTATGTCGTCCTGTCGCTGTTCGCCGATCCGGACATCCGCGACATGAACAACCGCGATCACGCCGAACTGCTGGCGCTTTATCGCAGCCGCGACCGAGACGGTGTGGTGGCAACGACCGAGCGCCATCTGGCGCAGACACTGCGGCTGATCGAACAAGAGGCGCAACTGAAGTTGGCGCCCACTCCGGCAGACGTCAGCGAACTGCTCACCGCGGCTCGTTGAGGCCGAGGGACCGACGCTACGTCCCTGACACCCAGGCCAGCAGCAGCGCGAAACCGGCGAGACCGACGGTGACGTGGGTGCCGAGCAGGACGTTAGCGCCGACCGGCGAGCGCCGCGCCAGCGCGGCGATGAAGCCGGAGAAGGCCGATACCGCGAACAGACCGGCCGCGATCTTGCCGAAAGAGACGCTATCCGTCGTCGCAGCTCCATCCGGCGTGCCGTGCAACAGCATAACGAGCGTCTCGAGCCCGCCAAAGCCAAGCAGCATGTGCAGCGCGACCAGCCCCTGCTTGCGGTCACCGCGCAGATAAAGCAGCCCGAGATACAACCCCAACGCCGTCGCCGCGCTGAGGATCACCAGCACAGGAGCCACCGTCATTCCGCCTCCGAAGCCGTTTGAATGGAACGGAGCGATTTAAGCATGACGGAGGGAACTTGAGAACAGATCCGAAAGAGCGTTGTCTCGCCGTCATTCCGGGGCGCGAGCGCAGCTCGCGAACCCGGAATCTCGAAGTCGTTCTGGGGAGCGCCGCCACTAAGCCGTGCCCGTTTCAGATTCCGGGTTCGCCGCTCCGCGGCGCCCCGGAATGACGGCGGCCAGCCCGACGTCCCAAGCCAAGTGCGACCGCCTACGCCACCGACTTGGCGTGGGTGAGCTGGTTGATCTTGCGGATGTGCTCCACGGCGTCCTGGGCGGCCTGGGTGTGGGTGAACAGCTCCAGCTCCTCGACCTCGTGGTCGCCGACCGGGGTGATCGCGGTGTCGGTGTAGCTCATCCGGTTCGGGTCGCTGCGGATCTTGCGGCGCAGGCCGTCGATCCAGAACCAGTGCCGAACGTTCTGCACCAGCTTGCGGGCCCCCTCGGCGATCAGCTTCGGATAGAACACCAGCGCCGGCTCGACTGGCAGCGACGGGCGGCGGTCCAGCCGATATTTCAGCCGGATGATGCCCCCCTGCAGCGGGTGCACCTTCTCGATCCGGACCATCGACGAGAACAGGAAGATCATCGACGCCAGCCGTGACACGCCGACACCGGTCGCGGCGGCGCGGCGCATCATCCGTTCGATGTGCTCGGCCGAATAGTACAGCTCCCAAGCCTTGAGATACGCGCCCTGCCACTCCTCCCGGCTCATCTTCGGATGCGGCGTGACCACGTGTTCGATGTCGAACCGGTTGAGATCGCTGTCCATCGCCACGCCCTGATTGAACAGGCGCTGGTGATCCTCGGAGCCCGGCAACGGCGTCAGGCAGAAGAACTCGAGGATGTCGAGCGGCAGCTCCTTTTGGATGATCGCAATATCTTCGGCGATGCTCTCCGGCGTATCGTGCGGGAAGCCGAGGATGTAACCCGCATAGGTGATCACCCCGGCCTTCTTCCAGGCCAGCAGCATCTGCCGATATTCGGTGATCTTGTTCTGACGCTTCTTCGCCGAGGCGAGATTCTGCGGGTTGATACTCTCCAATCCGAGGAATGTACGGACCACGCCCGCAGCCCGCGCCTTCTCGATGAAGCCATCGATCTTGTGGCACAGCGTGTCGACCTGGATGACCAGCTTGATGTCCTTCTGCCCAGTCGCAGCAAATTCGCGGCGCAGCGCGGCGAGCCGATCGAGGATCACCTCCCAGTCCTTGTTGCGGGCGAAATTGTCGTCGGTCATGAAGAACCAGTTGACGCCCTGCGCCATGTTGGCGCGCACCAAGCGCTCGATATCGTCGGCGCTGCGGCCGCGCGACTTGCGGCCCTGGACGTTGATGATGGTGCAGAACGAGCACTGATACGGACAGCCGCGGCCGGCATCGAACGAGGTTTGCAGGCTGAACGTCCCCTTGAGGAATTTGCGCGGCAGCACCGGCGTCGGCACGCCCTCGAGGCACGGTAGGTCGTTCAGGTAGTTGTACAGAGGCTTCAGCGAGCCGCTGGCGGCGTCACGCAGCAGCTCGTCGCAGCGGCCTTCGAGCTCGCCGGCATACAGAGTGACGCCGAGGTCGAGCGCCTGCTGCAGATCGGGCTGGATCCCGGGGAGCATCGCGATGCAGCCGGAGACGTGGAAGCCGCCGATTGCCACCGGCACGCCGGCGGCCCGCAGCGGCCGGGCGATATCCATCGCGCGCGGGAACTGATTGGACTGAACCCCGACGATGAACACCAGCCCAAAGAAGTCTTGGGCCCGGAACCGCTCGATGACCTGCGGAATACGCGTTCGGGTGTTGATCTCGTCGGCGGCGGTAATGTCGATCTCGACGTCGCCCAACGCTCTGCGTTGCCGGGCGTCCTCCACCAGGCTGTAGACTACCGCCAGTGAGTTGGAGGGAATGAATGACCTGAACCACTGAATGACGTAGCCGTCGTCATCGTAATGCGACGGTTTGATCAGTGCGATCTGGAACCGCTTCGACGGCCGCGCCGCCGGTTGCACACTCGCCATTGCCGCCCTCGCCTGCTCTCGCAACCGAAGGCGATCCCGCCTTCGGCCTCCCGCTTAGAGCTTGGCTCAGGTCGCCGGGCGCTGGCAAGGACGCCCGGCACAACTCACTCAATTATCACTGCAAGCTAATCGCATATGCTGCAGCCGTGGTACTAACCGTGCGCTAACTGAACAGCGGCCGACTTGGTGAGACGGAACAGCAACACTGTGTCTCACTTTGCACAGTCGTCAAGGACCTCATCGGCGGTAAGCAGTCACTCCGGCTTCCGTACCGTTACATGAAGGAACTGAGCAAGTTCCTGGTCGAACCCCTTGCCTTCGCTGGTCTCGACCGCGACCGATGCCCAAGTGCCAGCTTCCGCATAACGCCCACGAAGCCACTCCTCGGACGGGTAATTGTAGTAGCGCGCGAGCTTGTCCCGCCCCTCGCTGTCGCCGGACTTGTAGCTGGCATAGAACAGTCCGCCAGGCTTCAGTGCCCGCCAGATCAGTTTCAGCACGTCGGCAAGCTCATCGCGCGGCACGTGCAGCAGACATGCGTGAGCCCAAACCGCGTCGTAAGCGTCGATCGCGTCGAGCTGATGGAACAGCATGGTGCGGACCGGTCGCCCGAGCCGGCGCGAAGCCTCAGCGGCGAGTTCCGGGGAGCCGTCGGTCGCATCCACATCGAAGCCGGCCGCGAGCATCGCTTCGGCCTGGTAGCCAGCCCCGCAGCCGAGCTCGAGGATCTTGGCGCCGGCCGGCAGTTCGCCCAGAAATTTGGTCAGCGTCGCGCTCCGCGGCTGACGCTCGGCGTAAGCGGTGGCGTTACCGCGGTAGAACCGCAGCGTGTCGTCGTCGAAAGCTTGAGTCATGTCAGGTTCCAAAAATGACGTGGCTCCCGCCCAGAGGACGGGAGCCACTCCACAGCAAAGCGAGGCGGCTAATCGACCCCGCCAGTATCAGGCAAGCCGAGCATCAGCCGCATGTTCTGCACGGCGGCACCGGAGGCGCCCTTGCCAAGATTGTCGAGCCGCGCCACCAGCACCGCCTGGCGGTGCGTGTCGCTGCCGAACACGTAAAGTTCGAGCTGATTGGTGTCGTTGAGCGCTTCCGGCTCGATCCGGCCGCCCGCGTACGGCGCAGCATCCAGCGGCGGCACCGACACATAGGTGCTGCCGGCATAACGCTGCGCCAGCGCGGCGTGGAGGTCGGCGACCGCCGGCTTGCCCGGCAGCGTATCGAGATGCAGCGGCACCGATACCAGCATGCCCTGACGGAAGTTACCGACCGAGGGAATGAAGATCGGCCGCCGCGACAGAGCGGAGTACTTCTGCGTTTCCGGCAGATGCTTGTGCGCGAAGCCGAGGCCATACAGCTCGAACGCCGGCGCGGTACCCGCCTCGTAGGCCGCGATCATCGATTTGCCGCCGCCGGAATAGCCGCTGACGGCGTTGATCGTCACCGGATAGTCGGCCGGCAGCAGACCGGCGTCGACCAGCGGCCGCAGCAGCGCGATGCCGCCGGTCGGGTAGCAGCCGGGATTGGCCACCTTCTTGGCGGCGCGGATCTTGTCGGCCTGGTCCGGCGCCAACTCGGCGAAGCCATAGACCCAGTCCGGCGCGACACGGAACGCGGTCGAAGCGTCGAGCACCTTCGGGCCTGCCGCGCCGAGCTCGTCGATCAGCGCCACCGTCTCCTTGGCGGCATCGTCCGGCAGGCACAGGATGACGAGATCGACTTCGGCCATCAGCGCGCGCTTGGCGCCGGGATCCTTGCGCTTGTCGTCGGGGATGTCCTTCACGGTGACCTGGCCGTGGCGGGCCAGCCGCTCGCGGATGCCGAGGCCCGTGGTGCCGGCGGCGCCGTCGATGAACACCACCGGCTTGCCGCTCGCAGCCTTCGCCTGGCCTGGGAGGGTGCTGTCGGTCAGGGTCATGTGAAGCTCCTTGATCAAGCGGGTTCGCCGGCGAGTGCCGGCACGGTGTAATCCAGATGCGGCCGTAGCGCGACCATCTCGGCCGCGATTTCCTGCGAGCCGGCGTCGGGCTGGCGCGCCAGCGCGGTGGCAACCGCGACGTGATCGGCGTCGGACTTGTGCTGGTTGAGCTTGAAACTGCCCGCCACCGAATCCACCCGCATCATCACCCCGACGATCGCCTGCTTCATCGCATTGCGCCGGCCGGCCGCCATCTTGGCAATGGTCCACGGCCGCTTCGGCGCCAGCGCGGTCTCGAACACGGCGCTGACGTCGTCGAGCTGCGCCTCCAATTCGCTGGCCGACATCACCGCCGCGGGCCCGGTCAGCTGCACGCTGCGATACAGCCAGGTCGGCACCTGGTCCGGCGATGCGTACCAGTCGGCGGACACATAGGCATGACCGGCGGTCACCGCCATCAGCCACGGGGTGCGAGCGTCGGCGCAGCGCGCCAGCGGGTTGTTGCGCGCGATGTGGAACGACAACAGCGGGGTGCCGTCGCTGGCATATTGGATCGCGAACGGCAGCGGCGAAGCGATCGGCCCGGCGGCGTCATGGGCGCAAGCGAGGCCGAAACCGCGCGCCGCCGCGAACGCAAGGCAGGCGGACCGGTCGGGCTTGAACTGGGGTGGCGCATACATGGCGATAAGCTCCTGGTTTGAACGGGAGCCGCCGGATCGATTGCGCGTAAGGGGGATTTGAAGCTCACCTGCCGCGGACCGTAACCGGCGGCAGGGACGACGCTGTCAGACGCGCGCGTCAACCCATGCCGCGGGAATGCGGCGGCGGGCTTTTGCGGTGGTGAGCGCGTTGAGCCTGGCGCGTTGATAGGAGCGGTTACGTACCAGGTCAACCCATGACGCGCGCAGATCTCGGTCTCGCTCATGACGGCGCTGCCGCACGCATAGCTTGCCAATCGCGCGATGGGGCTGTATTTCCCGGCGCACTGGTCGGCAGTTCACCAAGGCGTCGCTGTCCCTTCGGGGAAGCTAAACCTGCCTGTTTCCTTGATCGGCAGACACTTATCCCGTGCCGCCGTCGTAAGTCAGCGACCAACGACATTCATCGTTCGGCACGATCGAGGATGAGGTCATGACCAGAACTGCTTTCCCGTTCGCCACCCAGGATGTGTCCGCACTGGCGCGCGCGCTCAACCGCGAACTCGACGCCCAGGGCCACAAGCTCGGCCATGTCGAGATGCTGAACCTGCTGGCGCGCTCGGCCGGCTATCGCAACTTCCAGCATTTTCGCGCCCAATTCGACGCTGAGGACATGCTGCAACGCCAGCCCGAACCGGAGCCGATCGCCGATCTGCAGAAGGTCGCGCAGGCCACCCGTTACTTCGATGCGAGCGGCGTGCTGACACGATGGCCGAAGAAGGCCAGCCATCGCCTGCTCTGCCTATGGGTGATGTGGTCGCGCGTGCCGGCGGGACGCGAGCTCAGCGAGAAACAGCTCAATGAGCTTTTGCTCGGCCATCACGGCTTCGGCGATCACGCGCTGCTGCGCCGCCTGCTGTGCGACTACGGCCTGATGACCCGCACCCGCGATGGCCGGGTGTATCGCCGGGTCGAGCAGAAGCCGCCGCCGGAGGGCGTGGCGCTGATCCGCCACCTCGCTCCGCGGCTAGCGGCCTGAGCCCCCGGCCCTTGCGAGAAGCACCCGGATCGGCGCTCCGCGACGAAGCAATCCGGCTCCTCAGATTGAGCTCTGGATTGCTTCGCTGCGCTCGCAATGACGAGATTCTCAGGTCTCGGGAACGATCTCAGATCACCGGATTCCACGGCGACGGCACCAGGCGGTAGCCGTCGGCGGTCTTTTCGACGTGGCCCATCGCCGGGAACGGGAAATGGAAGCCCTGCACCCGCATCTTCTCGGCGGCGAGCATGTCGTAGGTCTTGCGGCGGGTGGTCTCGGCCATCGCCGGATCCTGATCGAACATCAGGTGCCAGCCCGGATGCGTGACGAACAGTGCCGGCACGTTGGTGACGTCGGACTGGATGAACACCTTGTCGGCCCCGGACGACAGCACGAACGAGGTGTGGCCGGGCGTGTGGCCGCGGGTCTCGACCGCCAGCAGGCCGGGCGCGACGTCCTTGCCCCACTCGTAGGGCGTGACCTTCTTGTTGAGCCCGGTGTCGAACACTTTCCGCGCGGTCTGGAATACGCTCTGCATCCGGCCCGCCGGCGCGCGGCTCATCTCGCCGTCGTCCATGAAGTATTTCCACTCCGCCGCCGGGACCAGCCCCTCCGCGGTCGGAAACGCCGGCTTCCCCGACGCCTCCGCC
>NZ_QTKI01000141.1:0-10958 GCF_010820945.1 Rhodopseudomonas sp. BR0C11 | reverse complement strand
TCGCACCGCCCGTCTCCGCCAGAACCTTGGTGATCGCCGCAGTCAGCGACGTCTTGCCATGGTCGACGTGACCGATCGTCCCGATGTTGCAATGCGGCTTCGTACGTTCAAACTTTGCTTTGGCCATTGCTCTCTCCGTTCAGTCGCGGCTTACACCTGCGACAATCAGGCAAACTTCTTCTGGACTTCAGCCGACACGTTGGCCGGCGCTTCCGCGTAGTGGTCGAACTGCATGGTGAAGTTCGCCCGGCCCTGGCTCATCGAGCGCAGGTTGTTGACGTAGCCGAACATGTTCATCAGCGGCACCATCGCGTTGATCACGTTGGCATTGCCGCGCATGTCCTGACCCTGGATCTGGCCACGCCGCGAGTTCAGGTCGCCGATGACCGAACCGGTGTAGTCTTCCGGGGTCACAACTTCGACCTTCATGATCGGCTCGAGGAGAACCGACTTGCCCTTCTGCAGCGCTTCGCGGAACGCGGCACGAGAGGCGATTTCGAAGGCCAGCGCCGACGAGTCGACGTCGTGGTACTTACCGTCGACCAGCGTCACCTTGACGTCGACCACCGGGAAGCCCGCGACCACGCCCGAAGACAGCACGCTCTCGATGCCCTTTTCGACACCCGGGATGTACTCCTTCGGCACCGCACCGCCGACGATCTTCGACTCGAAGATGTAACCGGCGCCCGGCTCGGTCGGCTCGACGACGAAGCTCACCGCAGCGAACTGACCGGTACCACCGGTCTGCTTCTTGTGGGTGTAGTCGACTTCGGCCTTCTTGGTGATGCGCTCACGGAACGCCACCTGCGGCGCACCAATGTTGGCGTCCACCTTGTAGGTGCGCTTCAGGATGTCGACCTTGATGTCGAGATGGAGTTCGCCCATGCCCTTGAGGATGGTCTGGCCGGACTCCTGATCGGTCGATACCCGGAACGACGGATCTTCCGCCGCCAGCTTCGCCAGCGCGACGCCGAGCTTTTCCTGGTCGGCCTTCGACTTCGGCTCGATCGCGATCTCGATCACCGGCTCCGGGAATTCCATCTTTTCGAGGATCACCGGGTTGGCGGGATCGCACAGCGTGTCGCCGGTGCGAGCTTCCTTGAGGCCGGCCAGCGCGACGATGTCGCCGGCATAGGCTTCCTTGATGTCTTCGCGGTTGTTGGCGTGCATCAGCAGCATGCGGCCGATGCGCTCCTTCTTCTCGCGAGTCGAGTTCACCACGCCGGTGCCGCTCTGCAGGATGCCCGAGTAGATGCGGCAGAAGGTGATGGTGCCGACGAACGGGTCGTCCATGATCTTGAACGCGAGCAGAGCCAGCGGCTCCTTGTCGTCCGCCTTGCGCACGACTTCGTTGCCCTTGTCGTCGGTGCCCTTGATCGCCGGCACGTCGATCGGCGACGGCAGGTAGTCGACCACGGCGTCGAGCAGCGGCTGCACGCCCTTGTTCTTGAACGCCGAGCCGCACAGCACCGGATAGAACGCGCCGGTCAGCACGGCCTTACGGATCAGACGCTTGAGGGTCGCCTCGTCCGGCTCGTTGCCTTCGAGATACGCAGACATCGCGTCGTCGTCGAGCTCGACGGCGGCTTCGATCATCTTCTCGCGATATTCCTTGGCCTGGTCGAGCAGCTCGGCCGGGATCTCGGCGTCTTCGAACTTCGCGCCCAGCGACTCGTCGTTCCAGACCACAGCCTTCATGCGGACCAGATCGATCACGCCCTTGAAGTTGTTCTCCGAACCGATCGGCAGCTGGATCGCCACCGGCTTGGCGCCGAGGCGGTCGATGATGTCCTGCAGGCACTTGAAGAAGTCAGCGCCGGTCTTGTCCATCTTGTTGGCGAAGACGATGCGCGGAACCTTGTACTTGTCGCCCTGACGCCACACGGTCTCGGTCTGCGGCTCGACGCCCTGGTTGGAGTCGAGAACGCACACGGCACCGTCGAGCACGCGCAGCGAACGCTCGACTTCAATGGTGAAGTCGACGTGGCCGGGAGTGTCGATGATGTTCAGACGCTTGCCGTTCCAGAACGCGGTCGTGGCGGCCGACGTAATGGTGATACCGCGCTCCTGCTCCTGCTCCATCCAGTCCATCGTCGCGGCACCTTCGTGCACTTCGCCGATTTTGTGGCTCTTGCCGGTGTAATAGAGGATGCGCTCGGTCGTCGTGGTCTTGCCGGCATCGATGTGGGCCATGATGCCGAAGTTGCGGTAGTCCTCGATGGCGTGAACGCGGGGCATAGCGTCTTCCTTGATTCCGTTGCTTCGCCGTTACCAGCGATAGTGCGAGAACGCGCGGTTGGCTTCCGCCATCTTGTGCACGTCTTCACGCTTCTTCACCGCGTTGCCACGGTTGTTCGACGCATCGAGCAGTTCAGCCGACAGCCGCTCGGTCATGGTCTTTTCGTTGCGGCCGCGGGCGGCGGCGATCAGCCAGCGAATGCCCAGAGCCTGACGACGAGTCGAACGAACTTCGACCGGGACCTGGTAGGTCGCACCACCGACGCGGCGGGAACGAACCTCGATGGTCGGCATCACGTTGTCGAGCGCCTGCTCGAACACACCGAGCGGCGGCTGCTTGGTCTTGGCTTCGATCAGGTCGAACGCACCGTAGACGATGCTTTCGGCGACCGACTTCTTGCCGGCGTACATCACCGAGTTCATGAACTTGGTGACAATGATGTTCCCAAACTTCGGATCGGGAAGAACTTCGCGCTTTTCGGCGGCGTGACGACGGGACATGGATGCTCTCCCCGCTTACTTCGGACGCTTCGCGCCGTACTTCGAACGGCGCTGCTTACGGTTCTTGACGCCCTGGGTATCGAGGACGCCGCGGAGGATGTGGTAGCGCACGCCCGGCAAGTCCTTGACGCGGCCGCCGCGGATCATGACCACCGAGTGCTCCTGCAGGTTGTGGCCCTCACCCGGAATGTAACCGATGACCTCGAAGCCATTGGTCAGGCGCACCTTGGCGACCTTACGCAGCGCCGAGTTCGGCTTCTTCGGCGTCGTGGTGTAGACGCGGGTGCACACGCCGCGCTTCTGCGGCGATTGCTGCAGCGCCGGAACCTTCTTGCGCGACTTCTGCACCACGCGCGGATTTGCGATCAGCTGGTTGATCGTCGGCATCTTCGCCTTCACCCTCAAGCTTCGCGCGAAACCGATCAGTCGGTTTCGCAAATTCGTTCGGAGCTACCCGCTCCAGCGGCCGCCCTGCTCGACCGAACCAATCGTCCGATCACGCAAAGCGAAATCGCGCCAGCCACCCATCGCTGAGCGGAAAGCGCTTCCACGCAACAGAGGACCGCAGCAAAGACCGGGCAGTTTTCCACTGACCGGTTCCTACCGAGGTCATGCTTCCAAAACCGTCCTTACCGAGAAAGAACTCGAAAGAACGCTTAATGTCCTGGCATTGCCTGGCTTATGTCGACAGCGTTTGAGCGTCTTGGGTCGAGGGTGGTGCCCGTAAGTCCTTGAAAGGACGGCCCGGGTTGTCCGTTCCGACGTTGGCGACGCTCACCGCCTGTCTTGAAGTGGGCGGGTTGTATCGGCGGACCTATCCTAAGTCAAGGCAAAACCGCTGCCAGATGACGGTTCGGCGACGACTTTCTACTACCTCTCCGACCGTCATGAAACGCCGATGAAATGGGGCGTTGTGGCGTCCCGCTTGGCGCGCGATCGAGCTCCAATTTCGGCCTCGACGACCGGCTCGCGGGACGCGGATCGGCACCTCGCGCGACCCGATTCATAGAATCGTGAGCAATCGGAAGAGCGATTCCGTACCGACTCGGCGACGGATTCGCGCTCCCTTGGCGTCTCGATTCGAGACAGCCGAGCCCCGCTCAGGCTTCCGGTCAACATGACGGTATTTTAGTAGCGACCCGCCATGCGGCTGAGATTACTGATCGGCGGGCCGGCTCGCCCGGCGCGTGTCGGCCCGGGACGATCCACAGACCGGCCGCCGCTCCGGATGGCCGGCGGGGGCGGGGCTATGGCTAAGTGGCCGCCGGGGCGCCGTGTCGGCCGGCCGCGGGATGCGTGGAAACAAATGGCGGGTTCGGGGCAAGTTCGATCACGGCCGCGGCCTTGGCGCCGGGTGGCGGCGCTGGCCATCGCCGCCGGCGCGCTGCAGTTCCTCACCAGCCCGGCCTTCGCGGCCGACGACGATGACGACGACGAGACGCCAGCGCAGACCTACCCCAATATTTACCTCGACTTCCGCACCACCTACGGGCGCACCCCGGCCGGCACGCTCTCGATCGGCTTCTCCAACCCGACCATCACCGTGCTGTCCCGCCTGCGCGAGCTGGCGGCGCTGCCGCCGCTGCAGGCCCCAACGCTGCCGGCGAGCCAGAGCGTGGAACTCGACGTGCCGCTGACGATCGACGTCAACGACCGCGTCTCGCTGTACGGCGGCTTCAGCACCACCACCAGCAACAGCGGCGCCGGCTGGAGCTCGGTCGACATCACCAGCTGGAACGTCGGCGTCCAGGCCGACATCTATCGACAGGACGGCGGTTCGTTGCCGACCCTGACGCTGCAGACCACCCTCACCCGCTCGGTGCCGAGCGGACCGCTCGCCACCACATCGCTCAACACCATCCTGGAGGCGTCCTACGCGTTCGACACCGACGAGACCCGCGGCGTCCTCGCCGGCGTGCAGTTTACCACCACGGCGATCGACGCCGACCGTGCCGCGATCCATCCGAACACGGTCGGCTGGCTCGGCGGCTACTATCAGTGGGACAACAACTGGAAGCTCACCGGGCGCGCCGGCCTGCAGTCATTCGGCGGCGCCGAGCTGCTGCGCTTCACCCCGATCGACGCCTTCACCCAGCCGATCCTGCGCGTCGACCTCGACAAGCTCGACGACAACGACAACCGCCTGTTCGGCATCACCGCGCAGGTGTCTTGGACACCGAAGCCTGCGTATCAGCTCACGGTGAGGACGCCGCTGTATCTGACAAAGAACTGAGGCGGCATACGTCGACGAGCAGGCGCACGCAGACAGGACGCGGCAGCTGCCGCCCAGCCTCGAAGCCCGCATACCGCATCATGCCTCTGACGCCCGCCACCGCAGCAATCTGAGGGCGTTCGCGGTGACCAGGACGGTAGCGCCGGTGTCGGCGAGGATCGCCATCCACAGCGTCGTCACGCCGAGCAGGCTGGTAGCGAGAAACACCGCTTTCAGCCCGAGCGCGATCGAGATGTTCTGCCAGATATTGCCGAGCGTCGCCTGCGACAGCGCGATCAATTCGGCGACGCCATGGGCGCGATCATTCAGCAACGCCGCGTCGGCGGTCTCCAGTGCTACGTCCGTTCCTCCGCCCATGGCAATGCCGACGGACGCGGCCGCCAGCGCAGGCGCATCGTTGATGCCGTCGCCGACCATCGCGACGGGCGATACTTCCTTCAGGCGACTGATCTCCGCGAGCTTGGCGTCGGGCAGCAGCTCCGCGCGGGCCTCCATGCCGAGTTGACCGGCGATCGCCTGAGCGGTTCGTGCGTTGTCGCCGGTCAGCATCACCACCGCGATGCCTTTGGACGTCAGTTGCCGCAACGCTCCTGCCGCATCCGGGCGCGGCTCGTCGCGCACCGCAATCGCTCCCTCGCAGGTGTTTCCGGAGATGAGGACCACGACCGTCTTGCCCTGACGCTCGAGGCCCGAGATCGTCGTCGCAAGCTCCGGCGGGATCGTGGTCCGTTCGGCGGCAAAGCGCGGAGATCCGACGAAGGCGAAGCCGTCTTTGAGACGCGCGGAGATCGCCTTGCCCGGCACAGCCTGGCTCCCGCCGAACACGACGGGGAACTCTAACGCGCGTGCCTTCGCGGCGCGGACGATCGCCTGCCCGATCGGATGACTGGTGTTGCCTTCGACAGCCGCGGCGCGCGCGAGCACGGTGTCGTCCTGCTGGCCGATGACAGAAACCACGTCGGTCACCTGAGGCTGCCCCAGCGTCAGCGTGCCGGTCTTGTCGAAGGCGACGGTCTTCACCTTGCCGAGCGTTTCGAGCACCGCACCGCCCTTGATCAGCAGCCCTTTGCGAGCCCCCACCGCAAGTCCGGACGCAATCGCGGCCGGGGTCGAAATCACCAGGGCGCACGGACACGCGATCAGCAGCGTGGCGAGTCCGCGATAGATCCAGGTCGCCCAATCCTCGCCGAAGCCGAGCGGCGGCACGATGATGACCAGGAGCGCCACCAACATCGCGGCGGGCGTGTACCACCGGCTGAGACGATCGATCATCCGCTCCGTCGGCGCTTTGCTCTCCTGCGCTTGTTCGACGAGGTGAATGATGCGCGCGATGGTGTTGTCGGCCGCCGCATTCGTCGTCTCGATGCGCAGTTCGCCATTCGCGTTGATGCTGCCGGCATAGACGTGATCGCCGACCGCCTTGGCGACCGGCACGGACTCGCCGGTGATCGGCGCTTCGTTCACGTCGGAATGGCCGTCGAGGACCTTGCCGTCCGACGGGATGCGGTCGCCAGGACGCACCACCACGACATCGCCGATCATCAGGTCGGCTGCCGGAATTTCCTCGACCTGGTCCGAGCCGTCGCGCAGCCGTCGCGCAGCCGTCGCGCAGCCGTCGCGCAGCCGTCGCGCGGTGCGTGGCACGACGTCGGTCAGCGCTTCAATGCCCGCTCGGGCGCGCCCCGCCGCGAACGTCTCCAGCCATTCGCCAACGTTGAACAGAACGATGACCACGGCAGCTTCCTCGGCCTCACCGATCACGACCGCGCCGATCGCCGCAACGGTCATCAGTGTTTCGATGCTGAACGGCGATCCCGAACGTGCGCCGATCAGGGCCCGGCGTGCGATTGGGATCAGACAGACCGCGGCCGCGGCGGAATAGAGCCATCGCTCGTAGGCTGGAAACAGCTGCGCTAACGCGAACGCCAGAGCGAAAACCGCCGCTGCGATCATGACGGTTTGCAGCTTCGCGTCCTGCCACCACGGCAGTCGCTTCCGCTCGGTCCGGATGCTGCTGGGCGACGGCGCAATTGCCTGCGGCTGATAACCGAGCGAACGAAGCTCGTCGTCGATGGTACTCGGCGAGATTCTGTCCTGATCGAACCGAAGCGCCAAGGTGGCGGCCGAATAGCTGACGCGGACATCCGCGACACCCGGCAGCCGCTGCATCGCCGTTTCGATCTTGAGCGCGCAGGAGGCACAATCCATGCCCTCTACGCGAGTTTTGTAGGCGTTGGTCGCCATAGCGTCACCTCGACAAAGCGTTGTGACACCCCATATGCACCCTGTAGCAGCTACAGGGTCAAGACATGCAGGCGGACCATCTCGCAATCGGCGATCTCGGGCGTCAGACCGACACCAAGGTCGAAACCATCCGGTATTACGAGCGGATCGGATTGCTGTCGGCCCCAGCGCGCACGCCGGGCAACTACCGCGCCTACACGACCGAGCATCTCAACCGTTTGAGCTTCATCCGACGCGCCCGCGATCTCGGCTTTTCACTCGATCAGATCCGCGCGTTGCTCGATCTGTCCGACGATCGCACCCGCTCCTGCGATGCCATCGACGCCATCGCCAAGCAGCATCTGGCCGAAGTCGATCGCAAGATCGCCGACCTCAAGGCCCTGCGCCACGAGCTCGACCACATGATCACCCAATGCAGCTGCGGCACGGTCGCCGACTGCCGCATCATCGAGGCGCTGTCTCCGTAAGGCCCGCCGCTGCCGGCGCAGCAGAACGGCGCCCTCTCCTACGCCATCGCCAACTCCACCCGCCGCTGCGGGAACGGCCTGAAGGTCGCCAGGATCAGCATTGCGGCGAGGCCCATGCCGCAGGAGGCGACATACATCGGCGCGTAGCTGCCGTAGGCATCGTAGATCAGCCCGCCCAGCACGGGGCCGGTCGACATGCCGAGGCTGCCGGCCATCGCAGTGCCGCCGACGATGGTGCCCATCATCCGCAGCGGAAAGTTCTCGCGGATGATCACGGCGTACAGTGGCATGGTGCCCGCGTAGATGAAGCCGACCGCGACAGCGACGGCATAGACGCCGCCGAGCCCGCCGACGAAGGCGTAAGCCAGCACGCCGAACGCCTGCGCGAGCAGACCGATCACGAGCACGCGCTGCGCGCCGAAGCGATCGCCGGCGAGGCCGAAGCCGAGCCGACCGAACATGCCGGACAGCCCTTCGACGCTGTAGATCGAGGTCGCGGCGATCATCGGAATGCCGCAGGTCACCGCGTAGCTGACGGTGTGGAAGATCGGGCCGGAATGGGTCGCGCAGCAGAAGAAATTCGCCAGCATCAGCGTGACGAATTGCGGCGACCGCACCGCCTGCTTGAGCGTCATGTCGTCCTGCGCATTGGCAGAAGCAACGTCAGCGCCGCCCATTTCGAGCGCCGGCGGCCGCCGCACCAGCAGCGCCGCGGGGATCATCAGCGCGGCCGTGATCGCCGCGATGATCAGCATCGCGCCGCGCCAACCGTGGATCGTCACCAGCCATGCCGCCAGCGGCGCCATCGTCAGCGGCGCCATCCCCATGCCGGCAGAGACCAGTGACACCGCAAGGCCGCGGCCAGTATCGAACCAGCCGGTGACGCAGGCCATCATCGGCGCGAACACCGCGGCGGTCGCAGCGCCGACCAGCACGCCGAACAGCAACTGAAATTCGATCAGCGAACCGGCCCGGCTGGCGAGCGCGAGGCTGGCCGCGAGCACCGCCGAGCCCGTCAGCACGACGGGGCGCGGGCCGAACCTGTCCGACAGATTGCCCCAAAGCATGCTGGCGGCGGCCATCGCCAGGAAGCCGATGGTCATCGCGGTCGAGATACCGGTGACCGACCATCCGGTGTCCTGCGACATCGGCCGGATCAGCACCGGCAGCGAGAACATCGCGCCGGCGGCAACGCAGCCGAGCACGCCGCCGGCCGCAACGATCACCCAACGATAGGACTGGTTCATGGCTGTTTCCGTGTTGTGCGAGCGCTTGCCGCGTCATTCCTTGCCCCGTCGTTGCGAGGAGTGAAGCGACGAAGCCATCCAGCTCGGTGCACGAAGCTGGATTTGCTTCGCTTCGCTCGCAATGACGTTGAAAGGCTTGCGCTAGAGGAGTGAGTCTCCCGTGCTTCGAGGACGAAGCACCCCTGCTGCAGCCGACATCGGACCGGCGTTTTTTCACCGGCGCCGTGGAGGCCTCAGGTCTGCGCGGGTTGGGTATTGATCATCCACGGGATGCCGAAGCGGTCGATCAGCGAGCCGAACCCGGGCGACCAGAACGTCTCGGCGAACGGCATCATCGGTTTGCCGCCTTCGGACAATTGCTCGTACCAGCGCTGCGCCTGAGCCTTGTCCTGGGTGTGCAGGGTGACATCGAAGCCGTTCTTCGGCTTGTCGATGTTGGAGGCCCAGCCGATGTCCATGTCGGCGCCCATCAGCGCCTGATCGCCGACTTCGAGCCAGCAATGCATCAGCCAGGTTTTGTACTTCGGATCGGTGATCGGCATGCCCGGAGGCCCATCGCCGTAGGGAATGGCCGCGGTGATCTTGCCGCCCAGCACCTTGGCGTAGAACTCGAACGCGTCGCGGCAGTGCCCCTGGAAGCTCAGGCTGGTCACGATCTTCATGCGGTGGTCCTCCCTGATCGACGTGGCGCGATGAATGCTGCGCGGGCCTGAGCCCGCGGAGCCCGCCCGGTGGCGGCGCTTGATCCCGTCGACTTAAGTTGATATCAACGTATATCGTCCTTCCGTTGTCAAGAGCCGTTCGCAAATGCGCCCCCTGGCCGAACCGAGTTTCGAAACCACGCTGCTGGTCCGAGACAGCTGCCTGTGCCTGCACGCCCAGCGGGCGGCGCGGGCGCTGGCGCGGAGGTTCGACCTCGCGCTGAGGCCGGCCGGGCTCACCAGTGGCCAGTTCTCGCTGCTGATGTCGCTGAACCGTCCGCAGCCTGCCCCGCTCGGCGGCGTCGCAGCGCTACTGGCGATGGACCGCACCACGCTGACGGCGAACCTGAAGCCGCTGGAGCGGCGCAATCTGCTCGAAGTGCTGATTGATCCGGCGGACCGGCGCGCGCGGCTGTTGCGGCTGACGCCTACGGGGCGGACGACGCTGGCTGCGGCAGTGCCAATCTGGCGCAAGCTGCATGCGGAGATCGAATCCGATCTCGCCGATGCCGACCGCCTGCGCGCCGAGCTCAACGTGCTCGGCCGCCTCGCCGATTGAGGCGGTCTGGTTCTTCAAGATTGGACTGATCGGCGGCGACTAAGTCCGAGCGATCAAGCCCGGCACAAGACGGCCTCGCGCGGGATGCGGGCCGCCCGCCCCTCACTCGTCGTCGTCATCATCATCATCGTCGTCATCGTCGCCGGCGCCGTGGCGTTTCTGGTCGTCCCACAGCTTGCGATAGACGCCGTTCTTGGCGAGCAGCTCCTTGTGCGAGCCGCGCTCGATCGCCTGCCCGCCGGAGACGACGACAATCTCGTCCATGTCGACCACCGAGGTCAGGCGGTGGGTCGAGAAGATCATGGTGCGGCCGCGCGCCAGCTTCATCAGCGTCTTGTTGATCGCCGCCTCGGTGGTCTGGTCGAGCGCCGAAGTCGCCTCGTCGAGCAGCAGCACGGAGGGATCGCGGACGACCGCGCGTGCGATCGCGATGCGCTGGCGCTGGCCGCCGGACAGCGTGTCGCCACGTTCGCCGACCACGGTGTCGTACTTCTGCGGCAGGCTCATGATGAAGCGGTGGATCTCCGCCTTCTTGGCCGCCTGCTCGACTTCGGCGTCGGTCGCGCCTTCCTTGCCGAGCCGGATGTTGTCGCGGATCGACATGTTGAACAGCATGTTCTCCTGGAACACCACGGCCATGCTCCGGCGCAGCGAATCCAGCGTGACGTTGCGGATGTCGACGCCGTCGACCGACACCCGGCCTTCGGTCGGGTCGTACAGCCGCAGCACCATGTTGAGCAGCGTGCTCTTGCCCGAGCCGCTCGGGCA
>NZ_QTKI01000140.1:0-10994 GCF_010820945.1 Rhodopseudomonas sp. BR0C11 | reverse complement strand
CTCGGCGATCACCGCGGAACTGAGCTTCGCCAGGGTCGATGAGCGGACATCGCGGATGCGGCCGTCGCGGGCCTTGGCGTGAGCGGTGGACGCCGGAAGCCCAGCAAGGCGGGCCACGTCGTTCATCGTCAGCCGCACCGCTGCGGCGCGCTCCTTGATCTGCAGGATGTCTGTGATAGGGTGCGATTGCATAATTGCAATCTGAAATCTGATTCGTCGAATTCTCGCAAGCGCAATGTTGCAAGATGTAGTGGAAACTGGTCGGGCGCATACTCCCCGTAGCACAATCGCTACGGATAGAACGCACTTGGCCAAAAAGACCGACGAACAGATCGATGCACGGGTCGCCCGCATGCATCGCGATTACCTTCACAACGTGGTGACGGAGACCAAGAAGCAGCCGACCACGATCGCCAAGCTGCTGAATATCTCTCCCTCGACACTGACGCGGATCTACAAGCCAAAAGACGGCCAGATTTCGAAGATGAGCGCCGGCACGCTGGCGCGACTGGAGGAGTTCTCCGGGCTCGCCGCACCGAGCTTCGAGCCCGAGCCGCAGAAGCAACCGGCCGACTTCCGCGAAGATGCGACGCGCTACGAGGCCGACACTAGCGACACCACAATGGCGTCGATGATCCAGGCGATTATCGGGAATAAGAAGAACATCGATCCGTGGGTGATCCGCAGCCGCAGCCTGGAATGCGCCGGATTCATGCCTGGCGACGTGGTACTGGTGGACCTATCGACGACGCCGAGAGCTGGCGAGCCAGCCTGCGCCCAGGTCTACAACTGGCGGGGCGGCACCGCCGAGACGGTCATGCGCATTCTGGAGCCGCCTTATCTGGTGGCGGCAACGTTCGATCCTGCCCTCCGCAAGCCGCTGCTGGTGGATGACGACCGCGTCATCGTCAAAGGCCTGATCCTCCCCCATCGCCTGCGCCCGCGGCCGAACTAACCCCTCCAAGACCGCACCGAACGCTCCGGCGATTTGACGCCGGGGCGTTCGCGCGGCCCTCCGATTGCTTTCACGTGAAACATAGACGCAAGTTTGATTGCGTCGATTGCAACAAAGAATTGCATTAATCGAATTCTGAGCTATCGTTCTGTTGCGCGCGGGCGATATCCGTTTGCGCCATCAGAGCGACAATGATGCAAGCCAGCGTTTCAGCCAGCCCACACTGGATTTCAGGCCGACGGTTTCCCCGGCCGCATCACTCGGTACGTGCGCCGACGCCCCAGCGCGACGCCGAGGCCGAACAGCAGCAGCCCGCCGATCAGCGATACGCCTGCCTCAATCTGCTGAAGATCCGTTTTTGCGGCACCGTAGGCCACGATCGCGCCGACCACCGTCAACACAAGCAGCAACAGGCTGACGATGCCGACCCATGTCATGCGCACGTGCTCGATGATCACCGCGCTTTCCTGGCCTGCCCTGGCCTCCTGCTGGCGATAGGCCCATTCGCGGCGGGCCAAGACAATCGCCGGTATGGCGATGAAGATCACGAAGAACACCACAGCGGCGACGATCGACTCGTTGTCCATTTCAGCCCCCTCCGGCGCTCAATCGATGCCGCATTCGCGGCCGAGGTCAGTGAAAGCTTTCGCCGCGCCGTGCAGCGGAAAAACCACGATGGCGCTGACGCCATCCGCCGTTTCGATGCGCACCGCAGCTTCCGCGCCTTGGCGAATCTGCCGAACCAGATCACGCGACGCCGGGATCTGAATCACCCGGCCGCCGATCGCAACGCCGTCGAGCTTGACGATCTCGCCTTTGTCCACGCGAACCTTGATGTCGAACCTGTCGCCCTCGGCAATCGGGCGTGCGTAGATGCCGGTTTCCATCATCGCCAGCGACAGCTTCTTGCCGATGCAGCGGACGCCGAGCGCGGCGCCTCCGGCCATCGTCAGCGCGATGTAGCTGCCACCGTCGCCGAACCGATCGTCGCGCGCCTTGGTGGTCCAGCTCCCGATTTGCCGCCCCGAGTAATCCGCCTGCGCGGCACCGCTCATCAGCAGCGCCGCCAGGGCGCTGAGAACGATTCCCCGTTTCATCGTCGCAACCTCGTGTCCTCAACCAACGGGAGTATCCTGCCATGCGCTTGAGTTCCGTTCCAGCCGCCCAGCGGTCGGAATCCACCACCGGCCGCCCGCTCGCCGAGCGGCTGCAGATCGCGGCCTTCAACAAGGCCGTTGCCCAGCTCGGCTTCGCGTTCGATCCGCTGGATGAAGGCCGCAGCCTGGTGCTGGCCGGCTCCGGCCGGCGCGTCCGGGTCGCGATCGAATACGTCCCGGGCACCAGTCGCCAGATCGACGTCGAAGCGACGCTGGCCAAAGCTCGCGCCGTGCGCGCCGGCGCCGACATCCTGCGCGATCGCCTGGAGACCGCCGAAGCCTTCGGCCGCCTCTACGACCGCACCCGCCACAGCCTGCACTGACGGGGGCGGCGATGAGCGAGATCACCGCTGACAATCCGCACCGCGAGTATTTCCCGACGCATCAGCTATCGTATTGGCGCAAGGGCACCGCCTGTGCGCGCGATGAAGCTGACATCGTTCATCTTGAGCAATTTGTCCCCGGCTACGGCACCCGAATTGTGACGAAATTCGCTTGGCCGCTTGATCAGTACGACCTGGAACGGATCAGCGACGCTCTTGAGAGAGCATTTGAAGCCGGCAAGGTCGCCAAAGCTGAGGAAATCACCAAAGCATTGGGGCTGAAACGATGAACTGCAAGCGCATCGAAATCAATTTCCCCGAAGACGTCGAGCTGACGGACGACGTCCAGCAGCAGCTTTTGGAAATCGCCAGCGCGATTTGCAGAGCCTATGAATTCGCTCATCCCGGCCGCGTGATGTGGCCGGCCGGCATCGGCGGCAAGATCACATTCCTCCCGCTCACCGCGGAGGACGAGCGCGAGCGCGGCATCGAATTCGACGAGGATACGTTTGAAATCGAGTGCTACGAGCGCGCCGGCGACGAATCCGAACGCGGTCGCCACACCGAAACCCCGCCGCCGTGGCGCCCGCAGCATCCGAGCAGACCGATCGTCACGGCTGCCGCGCAGCAGCTGCTCAAGCCGATCGTCACCAACGTGAGCTGGGGAGCGCGCTGATGTCGAACGACCTGCTCGCTTTCCCGCCCTATCGCCCCAAGCTGCCGCCGCTGGATCGCGACGATCGCCACGCCGCCATGCTCGGCATCTTGTCGAGCAACCGCGACATGCCGGCCGACCGCCGGTTGGCGATGTTGAAGCGCTACGGTCTGATCGGCGACGGCCCATCCGCGCCGCCGGCCGCGAGCGACACCACTCTGGTGATTACCGATCACCAGTTCGACCGCGCCCTCGGCGTCGTCGCTCGCGAGATGGAGCAAGGCTGATGGCGACAAGTCGAACTCCCATCCCGTGGTCACGCCGCGAACGGGGCGTGATCGAGCAGCGTTACACGACGGCAAGCTGGACCGAGCTCCGCGCGCTCCTGCCCGGCCGCACCGATGAGCAGATCGCCGCCTATGCGAAGCATCGCAAGCTGCGCCGGCATGCGCCGCGCCGAGACCAAATGGCCCAGGCCAAGCGCGCCGATTTCGCCCGCAACTATCTCGCCGCCCGCGCGGCCGCGATCACCAGTTGCTGCGACCAGATGCGGCAAACCGCATCGATCTGCCTCGGCCTCGCCGCCTGCCACCTGATCGCCCAATGCTGCGCCGGCAGCGAACCAAACGAGGCCCAGCGATGACCCGCCCGCTGCTCGCCTCCTCCACCGTCGACGGCGACAAGATCGTGCTGGCGCCGATCGTCCCCACCAGCCGCAACGATGCCGATTACTTCCACCAACGCGCCGTCGAACGCGCCGCGCTGTTCGCCCAGATCCTGCGTCCGCCGCCTCGGTCGCGGCCGGTGCTGATTGTTAGCCAGGAGTGAACACGATGAACGATCGGCAACCGCAGTGGTGGACGCGCAATGACGATGGCTTCTGGTGCAACGTCTGCGGGGACATCCTTAAGCCAAGCTTCCACTTCGACAGCGAAGATGAATGGGACGAGTTCGAGGCCGAACTTGAGAACCGTAACTGCCGCCAGTGCGGCGCGCCCGACAAGATCGACCCGGAAGCAATTTAGCCAGGAGTGAACGCAATAATGAATATTTACCCTGACAAGATGACGCCAGAACTTCGCGAAGTTCTCGGGAAAATATGCTTTCAGCTTGCACCGATCGCTCAAGCGTTTCGTGCTGCCGGCCATGAGATCGAGGAAAAGGCAGAAGCGGAACAAGCCTTTGTGCTGCATTGGCTGATTAAACTTGCCCTGAAGCACGGCTCCAATTGGCGAGACGAAGCGAGCGACCAGATCCTGCAGATGAAGACAGCTACATCAGGCTTACACTTTCCGCAGGAGCCGCCGCACCAATGACGATCGCCACCGTCCTCATCGCCATCTTCGCGCTGCTCGTCGCCGGGCTGATGCACGAAGCCCGCGCGCTGGAGCGGGCCGATGCGGACGACCTGACCGAGACCGAGGCGCCATGATCCAGACCGATCACCTGCCCCCGAAAGTGCTCGAGGCGTTCGCCTGCCGGGCATCGCTCGGCCTAGCCGAGCTGGCCGAAGCCACCGAGATCAGCCTCGAAACCCTACGCAAGCACCGCGCGGAAGGCACTTTGCCGGTGCACGTCAAGGGGTTCGGGGTTGTGCGCCGGCATTACGTCTGTACGCTCCCCGACGTCGCCGAGTTTTACCGCAACATCGCCGCGAGCAGTGCCCAGCCATGCCGTTCCGGGTCAAGAACTCCCCTTACTGGCAATACGATTTCCAGATCAGCGGTTATCGCTTTTCCGGCTCGACCAAGTGCCGGAATGAACGTGACGCTCAGGACGCGGAAAAGGCGGCCCGCGCTGAAGCCAAGCGGCTTGTCGACCAATCCCTGAAAGCCGGCCGGCGTCCAATGACGTTGGCGGACGCCTGCGACCGGTTCTGGAATGAGCACGGCCGCCACCTCAACGACCCAGACCTGAAGCGCCAGCTCGACTGGCTGGCGGCCAATATTGGCCCGCAGGTGCGGCTGCACGACATCACCGACAACGTCGTTGCCGAGGCAGTCGAGAAGCGCCGGCGCGAGGTCAAGCCGTCCGGCCGCGATGAGCGCGGCAAGAAGCTCCACAAGCCGATCTCCAACCGCACCATCAACAACAGCGTGGTGTCGACGCTGCGCCGCGTGATACGTCGCGCCCGCAAGAACTGGAACGTCACGGTGCTGAACGAGCCGGATTGGGGCGCGCACATGCTCAAGGTGATCAAGCGCCCGGTGCGGGAGATCACCGTCGCCGAGGATTCGGCGATCGACGAGGTCGAGAGCCGTGACTATCGCGAGCTGCGCGAATTCGCCGAGATCATGGGCCTGCGCCGCCGCGAGCTGCTGCTGATCTGGCCGCAGGTCGATTTCGAGCTGGGGATCATCCGCATCGTCGGCAAAGGCGGCAAGCCTGCCGTGCTGCCGCTGTCACGCCGCGCCTACGAGATCCTGTGGGGCCTGCGCGGCAATCATCCGGTGTCGGTGTTCACCTTCGTGGCGGAGCGCACCAGGCGCTGCCCCAAGACCGGCACGGAATTCGTCCGCGGCCAGCGCTATCCGATGACCTATTACGGCATCGGCACCAACCGCCGCCGGAAGTGGACCAAGGCCGGCGTCGACGCCCGCTTGCACGACACCCGCCACACCACCGGGATGCGGACGCTGCGGTCGACCGGCAACCTCAAGCTGGTGCAGAAGCTGCTGCGCCATTCCAAGATCGCCACCACCAGCGAGTTCTACGCCGATGCCGATATCGGCGACATCCGGGACGGCCTGGAGGCGACCGCGCGCGAGACCGAGGCGCGGCGGGAGAGATCCGTCGAGAACGCCAAGTTGCGAGCCGCAGAAGGTGATGGGAAATGACGGTCTATCTGCCCAAGAACTCGCCGTACTACTATTCCGACTTTCAACGCGGCGGAAAACGGTATTGCGGCTCAACGAAGCGCAAAGATCAGGGCGAGGCCGAAGCGATCGAACTGGCTGAGATCGAGAGAGCCGAGCGCGAACAGGAGGTCGCCTACAGGTCCGCCAACGCTCCAGAGGTGATCGCACACTTGCCGCGACACGTCATCCGCGAGCGCACGAGATCATTAGGCTGGAAATATGCTTTCATCGTTCCGAAGCGCATGCGGCGCGCCGGATGTCCGCTCCGCGACGAACAGCTTGGCACCGACCACGAGGCTGCGGTCATACGAGCCGAAACCGTGCTGCTGCCGCAGCTCGATGCTTGGTGGAGCGAATATCTTGCTGCATCGCGTGCGCCAACGCCTCCCACCTCGAAGCCTGGCATTCCATCCGAGTCCGCCAAACCGTCGATCGGCGTCTACCTGCTTATGCAAAAGGGGAAGGTCGTCTACGTCGGATCAAGCTTGCGGATGCCCGCTCGGGTAGCGAGACATCGACAGAACGGCCGACCATTCGACCAGGTCTTCTATATCGGGACGACGGAAAAGGAACGGTTGAAGCTTGAGGCCGAACTGATCCGGTCGCTTGATCCAACCCAGAACAAAGTGGGGCGTCGCAGCCCTAGAATCGGCACCGAACAGGTTTTTGACCAACACGTAACTCAATGAAATCAAATTAATATTTCGCTCGCGACCAACGTTTTTCGATTCCGAGGGTCGGAGGTTCGAATCCTTCCGAGCGCGCCATTTCAATACAGAACTGCGAACGCCGTTCGCCGCGGGTTTTGCCCCTGCGGCGGCGACAAGCGTTACCACAGATACTCAACCCGCCGTGGGCCCATCAGCTAAGTCCATACCACGCCCCCCGACCAGCCCCATGCAAGACCAGATGACCTTGGTCGACCAACGCCTTCATATGAACCTTGATCGTGTTGCGGCTCGCACCGCTGATCCTCACGGCTTCGGCGACCGTAACCCGGCCATGTTCCCGCGCCGCCTCAAGGATCAGCACCGATAATTCCGGCAGGGCCGCCAGCATGACCCGCTCGCGATCCATCTTCCTTTCAAGGCGCTGTTTCTGGCCCTGCAAAGCACGAAGAAAAAATTCCAGCCAGGGATTCCAATCAGGCGTATCAGTGCGGATCGTTCCCTGGGTCCGCCTCAGCGACAGATAATAGGCTTCCTTGCTCTGCTCGATCACGCTCGCCAGCGAGCTATAAGGGACATAGGCATATCCCGCCCGCAGCAGCAGCAAGGTTGTCAGAATGCGCGACAGGCGGCCATTGCCGTCCTGAAAGGGATGGATTTCCAGAAACACCACCACGAAGATCGCGATAACCAAAAGCGGGTGAAGGCTCCTGTCCTGCTCCTTCCCGGCAGTCCATTCCACCAGCTCCCTCATGCGGCGCGGTGTGTCGAAAGGCGTGACGGTCTCAAAAACCACGCCGAGGCTCTTGCCCGTTTCATCGAAGGCTTCGACATGGTTGGCAAGCATCTTGTACGAACCGCGATGCCGCTCGTCCTTGGTCGAATGGACCAAAAGATCGCGGTGGAACTGGCGGATATAATTCTCGGTCAGCGGGATCGCTTCATAGGCGTTGAAGATCGTCTCCATCACCTCGGCGTAACCGGCGACTTCCTGCTCATCGCGCGTGGCGAGCGACCCAATCCGGATGTTTGCCAGCAGGACCTCTACCTCCCGGTCACTGAGCCGGGACCCCTCAATGCGCGTCGATGAGCCGATGCTTTCGATGGTGGCGACGCGGCGCAGGCTCGACAGGCGCTCTGGTGCAATCCGGCCAATCGCCCGCCATGCCCCTTTGAACTCGTCGATCTCGGCGATGAGCGACAGGACTTCAGGGGTGATCCGAAGCGTGGCCGCGTTGAGCGTCATGACATTAATTTATCCATTTACACCCAAATAGAATGACGCGGATTTTGCCGTTGTCTACCCATTTTCGTCCAATTGCGCTGGCGTGGGACATGAACGGAGCGAAGAAAGATGGATCACACTCAGTCCAACCAAACTGAAATATGAAATTTGGATTCTTGCCATGTACGCATTCCCCCTTCACGCCGACCGCCAGTAAAGAAGCGACCAACCGATGCCGCGTTGCCGGCAGTTCTGGATGAAGTTCATCCGGCAGAAAAGCTCGGTCCGCCCACATCTGTTTGCACCGAAGCCAGTAGCAACGGCCAGTGGCGGTCGATGATTCCAGGAAATGACTCATCTCACTACCTATGAGTGGGCGGCTCCATGCAGCGGTCGCCCGCACCATCCCGTCTATGAATTTCGATAAAACGCGACCGCCGGGATCGGTCGGGTCGCCGCAAGTTGCCGTTCGGCACATGCGATGAATCCGCGCGGGGACATCCCTGGCGCCTTCCCGCGACGCGACCTTGGTATGAGCGAAAACCGACGGGATCAGCCCGGTCCTGCCTCTCCCCCCAAGTAACGCTATGCCCCTCATCCACAAGGCGTACGCGATGTTCGCGGAGCGAGCAGGAAACGGTGGCGTTCAACTCATCGCCGCATCGCGCGTCGCTGCATGGCATCACGATCCAGATCGACGTTGGTAGTTCTACTGGAACCTATTTTCACCATTTGATAATCGCCCCGCGATCAGTTTGAGGACGCAACCACGAATTAGGTAGTGTCACGATGAAGTTCGATCGCATTGGTAACAAGCTCGGTGCTGCAGGCCTTCTCGGCGTCATCCTCGCCGGGGGCATGCTCGCCAATCAGTTCGTCGCCGAGCGCAAGATCGAGGCTGCCAATGCGCTTGCCGACGGGCAGCAGTACATCAACGAGCACACCCTCGAAGCCAATATCGCGCTGCGCCGCATGCAGCTCGCCGTCCGCGATATCCGGCTGGCGAAGGCTCCGGGCGATCTCGACAAGCCGATCGCGTCGCTGACGGACATGACGGCACGGATGGCGAAGGAAATCGACAACGCCGCCCAGCGCACGGTGAAGCAGGAGAACAAGGATCGCCTGCTGCAGATCGCCGCGCTCAACAAGGACTACGAGAAGCAGGGAACGGAGCTGGTCAAGACGATCAGGCAAATCTTCGACATTACGGGCAAGCGCAACGCGCTGGGCGGCGAATGGCGTACCGCGCTCGATGCGATCCGGACCGCGCCCGCGACCGCCGCCAATCGCCTCGAAGCTGAACGGATCCTCTACGAAGCGGATTCGCACTTCAACGCGATCCGCGCAGCGACCTGGCGCTTCAGCGTCACCGGCGAGGACAGCCAGAAAAAGGCGATCGATACGCGGGGCAATGAGCTGAACGATACGCTGGGCCGGCTGCGCAGCGTTGTCACCGACAAATCGCTGAGCGACGAGATCGATCAGCTCGCCGACGCGGGCAAATCGTTCAACGAACTGACAGCGACCGCTCTGAAATTGGAATCCGGCAAGCTCGAGATCGCGGCCGCAGCACTCGGGATCGCCAACCGGTCGGCTGAACTGATGCGGGCGGCGGTCGACGAATCCAGCAAGAATTATCGCACCGCCAAGGAAGAGGCCGATGCGGTGCTGGTGCAGGCGAACCGGGTCAGCTTCGCGGTCGCGATCATCGTGATGCTGGCGCTGATCGGCTCGGTGATCTTCACCTTCGTCGGCGTCGCCCGCCCGCTGACCCGTCTGAACGGCGCGCTCGGCCGCATTGCCGACGGCCAGCTCAATACCGAGATTCCCGGCGCGACCCGCGGCGACGAAGTCGGCGACATCGCCAAGACCGTGGTGGTGATCAGCAAGAATGCCGAACAGAAGGCGCGCGAGGAAGCCGAAGCCCAGGCCCGACAAGAGCAGATCGCGGCTCAGCGGCGCAAGCAGGAGATGATCCAGCTCGCCGACGGCTTCGAGTCCGCGGTCGGCGAAATCGTCGATACCGTGTCGTCGGCCTCGACCGAACTCGAAGCGTCCGCAACGACGCTGACGAGCACGGCCGAGCGCGCCCAGGAGCTCACCACGATGGTGGCCGCGGCCTCGGAAGAAGCCTCGACCAACGTGCAGTCGGTGGCCTCCGCCACCGAGGAGCTGTCGTCGTCGGTGAACGAGATCAGCCGCCAGGTGCAGGACTCGGCGCGGATCGCCAACGACGCCGTCAGCCAGGCGCGCCTCACCAACGACCGCGTCAGCGAACTGTCGAAGGCGGCCGCGCGGATCGGCGACGTCGTCGAACTGATCAACACCATTGCCGGCCAGACCAACCTGGCTCGCGCTCAACGCCACGATCGAAGCGGCGCGTGCCGGCGAGGCCGGACGCGGCTTCGCCGTGGTGGCGTCGGAAGTCAAAGCCCTGGCCGAGCAGACCGCCAAGGCCACCGGCGATATCAGTCAGCAGATCTCCAGCATCCAGGGCGCCACCAACGAGTCGGTGAACGCGATCAGGGACATCAGCGCGACCATCGAGAAGCTGTCTGAAATCTCCTCCACCATCGCCTCGGCGGTGGAAGAGCAAGGCGCAGCCACCCTGGAGATTTCGCGCAACGTGCAGCAGGCGGCGCAAGGGACGCACCAGGTGTCATCGAACATCACCGACGTGCAGCGCGGTGCGAGCGAGACCGGCTCGGCCTCGTCGCAGGTACTGACCGCGGCACAGTCGCTGTCCGCCGACAGCAACCGGCTGAAGACCGAAGTCTCCAAGTTCCTCAACACCGTCCGGGCGGCCTGATCACCGCCCTGCCCTCGGCGCCCCGAGCCGAGGGCTCCATCGGCGAGGAGGCTCGCCGGCGGCGCCGGCGGGTCCCGGATATCCTGTCACGTTGACGCCCGTTCACCCGCTTTGGCATAACGGGATGGTGCGTCCGATCAGTTGTGGGCGCAGCGGGGAACGTGATGAAAAACGGGCTGTATTCGCTCCACGTTGATCTGCTCGACGGCCGCTCCGGCAAGGGCAGCGGCGTGGCGCTGTTTCGCGACGGCAAGATCCTCGGCGGCGACGCTTATCTGTATTACGTCGGCAGCTACGTGGTCTCGGGCGACAGCTTCAAGGGCGAGGTCACCGTCACCCAGCAC
>NZ_QTKI01000014.1:0-27180 GCF_010820945.1 Rhodopseudomonas sp. BR0C11 | reverse complement strand
GTGCTGGAGAAGGCGTCGAGCTACGATCCGGCGTGGAGCGCCAAGTCGTTCAGCGACATCAAGGCGACCCTGACGCCGGCGCAGATCGCCAAGATGGACACGCTCGCCAAATGGGGCGTCGAGAACAAGCTGCTGCCGCGCGTGCCCGACGTCAGCAAGTTCGTCGACACCACGGTCGCCAGCGCGGCCGACAAGGAAGCCGTGGCTAAGGGCTTCGACCCGAAGAGCGTGAAGATCACCCGGGCCTGAGAACGAACATCACGTCCGAACCTTCTGCCAATGGATTTTGGCACATCTGTCAACCTCGTCATGGCCGGCCTCGTGCCGGCCATCCACGCCTTGCAGCTTGGACCGCAAGAAAGACGTGGATGGCCGGGCCTCCGCCGCACCGAAGCGGCTTCGGCCGCGCAGGCGGGACAAGCCCGGCCATGACGGATAACTAACTTTCACCCGCGCAGCGCCGCGGTGGCAGGATCGTGATGAGCACTACGCTGATATCATCTCTGGTCGATGTGTTAGATCGGCCCAGCGACAAGCCCTTCGCCAGTGTCGAACAGCCGCAGCGCCACTTCGATTTCGCCAAGATGTCCGGCGCTGATCGCTATCGCCTGCTCGCCTCCACCATCATGCCGCGGCCGATCGCCTGGGTCGTTACGCGATCGCCCGACGGCTGCGTCAACGCCGCCCCCTACTCGTTCTTCAACATGTTCGGCTCCGATCGCCCGGTCGTCGCGCTCGGCATTCTGGCGCGGCCCGACGCGCCGAAAGACACCGCCGCGAACATCCGCGCCACCGGCGAATTCGTCGTCAACCTCGTGCCGTTCAGCCTGGTCGAGGCGATGAACGCGACCTGCGTCGAAGCACCACCGGAGGTCGACGAACTCGATCTCGCCGGGCTTCAGACGCTGCCGAGCGTCGCCGTCTCCCCGCCGCGGATCGCCGCCTCGCCGGTCGCATTCGAATGCCGCCGCACCCACTGGCTCGACACCGGCCCCGGCCAGGTGATGGTGGTCGGCGAAGTGCTGCACGCGCACTACGCTCAACACGTCCTGACCGGCGATCCGGAGCGCCCGCGCGTCGACCACGCTGCGCTCGATCTGGTCGGCCGGATGCACGGCGCCTCCGCCTACACCCGCACCCGCGATCTGTTCGATCTCGACCGTCCGCTCTGGCAGGACGCGCAGGTCACCCTCACCACAGCATCATAAGGACTCATCAGATGGCCAAGTTGAAAGTCGCAGCAGTGCAGGCGACGACCATTCCGTTCGACGCCGCGGGCGCGACCGCGCGCACCGTCGCCTTGATCGGCGAAGCCGCCGCCAAGGGCGCAAAGGTCGCGGTGTTTCCGGAAGCCTTCATCGGCGGCTATCCGAAGGGCCTCGATTTCGGCTGCGCGATCGGACGGCGCACGCCGGAAGGCCGCGAGGATTTCGCCCGTTACGTCCGCGGCGCCATCACTATTCCGGGGCCGGAAGTGGATCAGCTCGTTGCCGCCTGCGCCGAACACGACCTCCACGCCGTGGTCGGCGTGATCGAGCGCGACGGCGGCACGCTGTATTGCACTGCGCTGTATCTTGCCCCGACCGGCCTGCTCGGCATCCATCGCAAACTCATGCCGACCGGCTCGGAGCGGCTGGTGTGGGGCTTCGGCGATGCTTCGACGCTCACCGTGGTCGACACGCCCTACGGCAAGCTGGGCGGCGCAATCTGCTGGGAGCACTACATGCCGCTGATGCGCGCCGCCTACTACGCCAAGGGCGTGCAGATCTGGGCCGCGCCGACTGCCGACGACCGTGAAACTTGGATCGCCACCATGCGCCACATCGCGCTGGAAGGCCGCTGCTTCGTGATCGGCGCCTGCCAGGTGATGCGGCGCTCCGACTTCCCGGAAGACTATGCCAGCCGGATCGAAGCCGGTCCGGACGAGTGGATGATGCGCGGCCGCTCGGTGATCGTCGGCCCGCTCGGCGAAATCCTCGCCGGCCCGCTGCTCGACGAAGAAGGCATCCTGACCGCCGACATCGACACCGACGACATCCTCGGTTCGAAGCTCGACTTCGATGCGGTCGGCCACTATTCGCGGCCGGACCTGTTCACGCTGCATGTCGATGAGCGGCCGCAGACCCCGGTGGCGTTCGGCGGCAAGCCGGACAACACCGGCGCCTAAGCTCTCGACGAAGTTCTGCGCGCCAGGCGAAGCGGGCGATCAGCCTGCTTCGCGAGCGCGGAGCGGGGTGCTGTCGTCGAGCGCATCGAGCCCGACCAGCCAGCGATACTGATCGATCGGCGCCGGCTTGCCGATCAGATAGCCCTGCACCGCATCGCAGGACTCGTCGACCAGGAAGTCGAGCTGATCCTGGGTTTCAACGCCTTCGGCCACCAGCGTCACGCCGAGGCCGTGGCCGAGGCCGATCACGGCGCGAACAATCGCCGCCGATTGCGGATTGCGGCCGAGGTTCATGATGAAGGCGCGGTCGATCTTGATCTTGTCGAACGGGAACGCCTGCAGATAGGTCAGCGAAGAATAGCCGCTGCCGAAATCGTCCATCGACACCCGGACGCCGAGTGCCTTCAGCCGGCGCAGCAGCGACAGGCCGCGATCGAAATCTTCGATCAGCACGCCCTCGGTGATTTCAAGCTCCAGCCGACCCGGTTCGAGCCCGGTCTGCAGCAGCACCTCGTGCACGAAGGCGACCAGATCGGTGTTGAGGAATTGCGCCGGCGACAGATTGACGGCGACCTGCAGCGGCCGCGCCCACGAGGCAGCCTGACGGCAGGCTTCGCGCAAGATCCATTCGCCGAGCTCGACAATCAGCCCGCTCTCTTCGGCGAGCGGAATGAACTCGCTCGGCGGCACGAAGCCGCGGGTCGGATGGCGCCAGCGCGTCAACGCCTCGAAGCCGACGATATCGTTGTTGCCGACGCGCTTGGTGCTCGACGCTTGCGGCTGGTAGTACAGCGACATCTCGCCGTTGCGGATCGCGTTCGACAGATCCTGATGCAGCACCCGGCGGTCGCGGATCTGCATGTCCATTTCAGGCTCGAACACCGTGACCGAGCCGCGCGCCTTGGCCTTGGCACGGAAGAGCGCAGCGCCGGCATTGGCCAGCAGCGAAGCGGCGTCGGTGCCATTGGCGGGGAACAACGCCACGCCGGTGGTAACGCCGATCCGCACCGTCTTGTCGTCGATGACGAAGCCGGGCGCGAGCGCTTTCGCCACCATGCCGGCGAGATTGCGGGCCGCGGCGGGCTGCGGGCCATCGATGATCAGGCCGAATTCGTCGCCGGACAGACGCGCCACCACGCCGCCGCGCGAGGCCCATTCGATCCGCCGCGCCACCTCGACCAGCAGCTTGTCGCCGATCGCGTGGCCGAACACGTCGTTGATCTCCTTCAGACCATCGAGGTCGACGGAGAGCACCGCGAATTCATCGACCGCGTTGTCGCAAGCCTCGATCATCTGGGTCAGCGACTTCAGGAAGGCGTCACGGTTCGGCAGGTTGGTGAGGCCGTCGTGATACGCCATGTGGGCCATCCGCGCCTCGGTCTGGCGGCGGTCGGTGACATCCACATGGGTCTTGATCAGATAGTTCACTTGGTCGGCCTGATCGGTCACGGTCATCCGCCGGGTGACGAACAGCCGCAAGCCGCCGGCGGTCGAGATCGGATGCTCCTCGACGACGAGGCCGCCCTTGCGGATCGCCAGTTCGTCACGCTCGGCGATCAGCCGCGCTTCCTTGGCGTTGAAGATTTCGCCGGTGGTCAGCCCGGTGGCATCCTCGCGGCGGCGGTTGAGAATGATCTCGGCGCCGCGGTTGGCGAGCACGTAGCGGCCGTCCGCGGTGTTCTGCACCGTCAGCGCCACCGGGATGTTGTCGATCACCAGTTCGAGGAAGCGCTTGGTCTTTTCCAATTCGACCGACAATGCGCGGCGATTGGTGATGTCCTCGAACAGCGCGATCAGGAATTCAGGCTCGCCGTGTTCGTTGCGGGCGACCACGCGGTTGCTGGCGAGAATGCGATCGCCCCGCCCCATCTCGACGGTCAGCTCGGACTGATAGGCGCCGGTGGTGGATTGCAGCGCGCTCTCGTCCGCCGCGCGGATGCTCGCCGCGGAGCGCGCCGGATACAATTGGTCGGCGGTGGCGCCGATGATCTTGTCGCGGCTCAGGCCGGAGAGGGTCTCGAACGCCCGATTGGCCAGGATGTAACGGCCATCCTCGATGCTCTTGGCGGCGACGCAGACCGGGATGTTGTCGATCACCGATTCCAGGAACTGCTTGGTGGTCGACAGCTCCTTCGACATTCGGCGCAGTTCGCTGCAATCGTCATGGGTCGCGATGGTGCCGCCATTGGCGAGCCGCGAGAACTTGACCTGGATGCAGCGGCCGTCGGGCAGTTCGGAAACGTAACCCTGCGGCAGGCCGGCGTTGCGGTAGAACTCGTCATTGGTGAGATCGAGCATCCCGCGGGCACGGCGCAGCGCCAACAGATCGCGCCCGGGCATTCCCGGCGCGACCTCGGCGCGCGTCAGTTTGTACATCTCGAGATAGCGATCGTTGCAGAACACGATCCGGCCCGAGGAATCGGCGATGACGACGCCCTGCTGCAGCTTGTTCAGCACGGAATCGACCAGCATGTTTTTGCGGCGATGGGCGCGGCGCTGTTTGCGCAGCATCGAGGTCGCCCACAGCGCGGTCGCGCACATGAAGGCCGCGACGACGAAGCCACCGATCAGCAATTCCCAGAGGATCTCGGGCTCGATGTTGCCGATGTAGCTGGAGGGCACGAAGCCGGGCGCCGCGTTAGCCGCCGACGAAAACAGACAGGTGCCCAATGCAGCACATGCTGCCCCCCTGCCCGCTTTCCTCATCCGCGCCGTCATAAAACACCCAGAGATTGCAATCCGAGTCTGGTGCAAGAGATGTTTGGAACATGTAAACACCGCTGGCCCGGCAGGCAGTGATTGCGCGAATTTTCATCAATTGACCCGAGATGGTTAACCCGATCATAAACGCCGCTGGACGAGTCAATCGCAACAAGAGGGCGGATCGATGGATGAAGTGGGGTGCGTCGTTGTCGGCGCTGGGGTGGTCGGGCTGGCGATCGCGCGGAAGCTGGCGCAGCAGGGCCGCGAAGTGATCGTGGTCGAGCAGGCCGAAGCGATCGGAACCGGCACCTCGTCGCGCAACAGTGAAGTGATCCACGCCGGCATCTATTATCGGGCTGGCAGCCTGATGGCGCAGCTCTGCGTCGCCGGCCGCCGCGCGCTGTATGCCTACTGCGCCGATCACGGCATTCCGCATCGGCAATGCGGCAAGCTGATCGTCGCCACCACCGCGGCGGAAGCCGCCAAGCTGGATTCGATCCGGGCTCACGCCGCCGCCAACGGCGTCGATGATCTTCGCGCGATCGACGGCGCCGAAGCGCAGCAGCTGGAGCCGGCGCTGTCCTGCGTCGCCGCACTGGTGTCGCCGTCGACCGGCATCGTCGACAGCCACTCTTACATGCTGGCGCTGCGCGGTGACGCCGAAGCCGCCGGCGCAGCGTTTGCGTTTCATGCGCCGCTGCTGTCGGCACGCCGTGAAGGCGAGCTGCTCGCGCTCGAGATCGGCGGCGAGATGCCGATGACGCTCGGCTGCCGGATGCTGATCAATGCCGCCGGCCTCGGCGCGACTGCTGTGGCACGCTCGATCGCCGCCATGCCGCCGGAGCTAGTGCCGACGCCTTATCTCGCCAAGGGCAATTACTTCACCTGCAGCGCGCGTGCGCCGTTCTCCCACCTTATCTATCCGGTGCCGGAGCCCGGCGGGCTCGGCGTCCATCTGACGCTGGATCTCGGCGGCCAGGCGAAGTTCGGGCCCGACGTCGAGTGGATCGACGATCTCGACTACGTGGTCGATCCGGCGCGCGCGGAACGGTTCTATCCGGCGATCCGCAAATACTGGTCGGGCCTGCCGGACGGCGCGCTGTCGCCCGGTTACTCCGGCATCCGGCCCAAAATCGTGCCGCCGTCGGTCGCTGTGCAGGATTTCGTAGTGCAGAGCCCGCGTGAGCATGGCGTGCCGGGGCTGATCAACCTGTTCGGGATCGAATCCCCCGGGTTGACGGCTTCGCTGGCGATTGCCGACCACGTCGTCACCCTCACCGGCTGATCGAACGCGGACAGAAACAGCCTAGAGCTTCATCGATTGATGAGAAGCGGATCTGGCCTTTGCCAAGCGTCCGAAGTCCTCATCCTGAGGAGCCCGGCCTCGCCGGGCGTCTCGAAGGATGAGGAGCCACATCGCCTGCGGCGCATGGTTCGAGACGGCGCTTCGCGCCTCCTCACCATGAGGTTCTGCAAGCTGCGACCGCTAGGAAGTGCGGTCCCGATTCTGCCGAAGCCAGAAATACTTTAGACATCGCCCCCAAAACGGGAGCGGTTCGGCGAGATCGGCGAGCAAGTAACAGGACATCCAACGCCTGGGGCGGCAGCGCAACTGGCGTCGCGCTTGGCGCGAGCAGGATGTCTGCGGTCATGTGCTGCGCTGTCGCCAGCGCAGTCGGCCGAGACTGATAGATCTGTTGGGCTGCCGTGGGGATGAGCTCGGATTGAAAGGCTCGGTGGCGATTGCCGATCACCTCGCCGCCTTGCGGCGCTGTGACCGGCGTCAATCACCTGGAGATTGGGACTTCAAATCCCCTCTGGCGCCGCCCGGAAGGCTCTTCGGCGTCAGAGGTGAATGATGTCCCGGAGCTGTCGCCATCACGTCGTCGGCATCATCGATGCGGACGTCAGCGAGGGGCAGCCTTGCTGCAGTGCAGTGAGGGAGGTCAGTGTACGCTGGTCTTGGTTTGCTTCAGTTTCGCGATTTGATCCCGGACCATGAGCTTGCGACGTTTCAGCTCGGCAATACGCACGTCGTCCGTAGAAGGATGGGCGAGAGCGTTGTGCAATTCGGTCTCCAGAACTTTGTGCTTGCGTTCCAGTTCGACGAGATGCGCCTGAATTGCCATACGAAACCTCCTCTTTTGATGAGACTGAGTTTCCATCCGGACGAGGAAGTGTACATCTCTGGTGGCGTCTGTCGATAGGTCTTGAAATATCCGCGTCATAATTTCGCGCCTCACGAAACGATTCGTGAGCACGATCAGTTCATCCCCGCAAACGCCCGAGGATGAGGGGTTTCCGCGAAAGCATCGAATGTCCGAACGCGGGTTTTAGAATTATTCACCTGACGAAGGTCGTACGCCGCACGATGCGCGGACGCACCGCTTGCTCGCAACGCCGCAAAGGCGATAATGACGGCGAACTGATCGACATTCCTCCGCAACCGGGCCGCGCTTCGCGAACCGGTTCAAGCCGACACTGATCATGACCGACGAAGACGAGGGCGACCTCGGTGCCGAGCTGGCTAAGCTGCAACAAGAGCACCGCGATCTCGACGCCGCGATCGATGCGCTGCACCATTCGCCTGCGCCCGATCTGTTGCGTCTGCAGCGACTGAAGAAGCGCAAGCTGGCGCTGCGTGATCGCATCGCCTTCATCGAAGATCAGATTACGCCCGACATCATCGCTTGATCTTGGCAGCCGACGTCTTGGCAGCCGACGCCGCGCGGCGCTCTGCCTTGCGGGCGTACATCGCCTGATCGGCAACGGCGAACGCTTCGGCCGCGTCCATCTCCGGCGTCAGCATCGCAACGCCGGCGGAGATTCCGACCTCGATCGTTTGATCGCCGTAGCGGATCGCAAGCTCGTCGACCGCCGTCTCCAAGCCGAGCGCTTTGGCGCGCGCGTCGGTTTCGTCGAGATTCCACAACAGCAAGGCGAACTCGTCGCCGCCGAGGCGGCCGATCAGATCGGACGCCCGGACGTGGCGCAGCAGCGCTTCGGTCACCGCCTTCAGCACGACGTCGCCGGCGGCATGGCCGAGGGTGTCATTGACCGGCTTCAGCCGGTCGACATCCAGCATGATCAGCGCCCCGCCGGCGCCGTAGCGCTTGATGTAGGCCAGCGCCCGGCCGAGCTCGCGCTCGAAGCCGCGGCGATTGGCGATGCCGAGCAGGAAGTCGGTTTCAGCCGACGCGCGCAGCACGTCGATCTCGGCCAGAGCGGCGGCCAGTTGGGCCTTCAGCCGGCGGATCTTGAGCTGGGGATCGGCCGGCAGCCGCCCCCCGGCAACCTGGGCCCGCGGCGTCGCCGGGGCCGGACGCGGCCCGGCAGGCGGCAGTTTTCGCTTCTTGGCGGCAGGTTTCGGGGTCCCGCGGTCGACGGACCGACGGGCGGATGAGGGGCGGATGGGCTTCTTTTTCATCAGAATCAGCCGGAGAACCGCCACAACACTTGCCGCTCTTCACCAAGAAAGGATAGTGCATTCCGAACGCCTTGGCCGGAGCGGCTGGCGTTCCTATAATCCCCACCTATGTTTCTGGATTCACGACAGAATCGCTCGAAAGAATCGTTTGAATGACAGCTCCCGTCGCGATCATCATGGGCAGCCAGTCGGACTGGGAGACGATGCGGCATGCCGCCGACACCCTGACCGCCCTTGGCGTCGCCCATGACGCCCAGATCGTTTCCGCGCACCGCACCCCCGACCGTCTCTATACCTTCGCCAAAGGCGCAAAGGCAGCGGGTTACCGCATTGTCATTGCCGGCGCCGGTGGGGCTGCGCATCTGCCGGGGATGACCGCGGCGCTGACGGAGCTGCCGGTGTTCGGCGTGCCGGTGGAATCCAAGACGATGTCGGGCCTGGATTCGCTGTATTCGATCGTGCAGATGCCGGCCGGCATCCCGGTCGGCACCCTGGCGATTGGCAAGGCCGGCGCGATCAACGCGGCCCTGCTCGCCGCGAGCGTGCTGGCGCTGACCGATTCCGACCTGGCGACGCGGCTGGCGGCATGGCGCAAGGCGCAGACCGATTCGGTCGCGGCCCGGCCGGAGGGCGCAGCGTGAGCGCATCCCGCCGTGAACCGCTGAAGCCCGGTGATACCATCGGCATTCTCGGCGGCGGCCAGCTCGGCCGGATGCTGGCGCTCGCCGCGGCCCGGCTCGGGCTGAAGTGCCAGATATTCTCGCCCGACCCGGATTCGCCAGCGTTCGATGTAGTGCAGAACGGCACCTGCGCCGAATACGCCGATGTCGAAGCGCTGGAATCGTTTGCCTCGGACGTCGACGTCATCACCTACGAGTTCGAGAACGTGCCGGCTTCCGCCGCTCTGGTCCTGGCGGCGCGCAAACCGGTGCTGCCGAACCAAACCATCCTGGAAACCACCCAGGACCGCTTGGCCGAGAAGGACTTCGTGTCCAAGCTCGGCATCGGCACCGCCGGCTATGCGGACGTCACCTCGCCGCAGACGCTGCGCGACGCAGTCGCCCGGCTCGGCCTGCCCGCGGTGCTGAAGACCCGGCGGTTCGGCTACGACGGCAAGGGACAGGTCATGCTGCGCCCGGGCGACGATCCGGAAGCGGCCTGGGCCAGCCTGGAGACGCGGGCCGCGATTCTGGAGGCCTTCGTGCCGTTCGAGCGCGAGATCTCGGTGATCGCCGCGCGCGGCGTCGATGGCCAGGTGGTGAGCTACGACGTCACCGAAAACGAGCACCGCGACCACATTCTCAAAGTTTCCAAGGCTCCGGCGGCGATCCCCGACGCGGTGGCGAGCGAGGCTCGCCGGATCGCCAAGACGATCGCCGATGCGCTCGGCTATGTCGGCGTGCTCGGGGTCGAGATGTTCGTGGTGGCCGGCGCGGACGGCCCGAAGGTGCTGGTCAACGAGATCGCTCCCCGGGTGCATAATTCCGGGCACTGGACGCTGGACGGCGCCTCGGTCTCGCAGTTCGAGCAGCACATCCGCGCGATCGCCGGCTGGCCGCTCGCGGAGCCGGTGCGGCATGGCGCGGTGACCATGACCAACCTGATCGGCGCCGATGTTCACGACTATACCCGCTGGCTGACTGTTCCCGGGGCGACCGTGCACCTCTACGGCAAGCGCCATGCCTTGCCCGGCCGCAAGATGGGCCATGTCACGGTGGTCGAGCCGGGAAAACGCTGACGGAACCGACCAACGTCGCAAAACTTAATTGTCGCGTCAGGTGGACATTGCCGGCCCGATCTGGTACATGGGCGCCCTCTAGGTGGAGGGCCTGGCCGTTGTCGGCCCCGCCTAATCCGATAAATTCCGATCCGATCACTCTGAAGAGGATGCCGCGTGCAGGTTCTCGTTCGCGATAACAACGTCGATCAAGCCCTCAAGGCGCTGAAGAAGAAGATGCAGCGCGAGGGGATTTTCCGCGAGATGAAGCTGCGCGGACATTACGAGAAGCCGTCCGAGAAGAAGGCGCGCGAGAAGGCGGAAGCCGTACGCCGCGCCCGCAAGCTCGCCCGCAAGAAGCTGCAGCGCGAAGGCCTGCTGCCGAGCAAGCCGAAGCCGGCTTTCGGCGCGGATCGCCGTCCGGCCGCAGCGGCGCGCTGATCGCGCCTTTCGGCGACGAAGCGAACTGAGTTTGAAGAACGCGGGCCCCGGGCCCGCGTTTTTCGTTGTTGCTTCTTTCGGTGCTGCTTGGCGCTCGATCGACGACCTGCCCCACACAACAAAATGCCCGGGGCGACGCCCGGGCATTCATGACTGTGGATATCACGGTCGTTACTACCGCGGCAGGACCGAGTGGATCACCGACTTGGCGGTGAACAACACATCCTCCGCGACCGACGGCTTGCGGGCGGCGTTGCCGTCGCTGGACGCATCCGCGCGTGCGCCCGGAATATCGGCCGGCGGGGTCGGCGGGTGCTGATCGCTGTCGCGCAGGTCAATCGAATCGGCCGGGCGGCGGCTGGCCGGCACCGAGGCGGTGGTTGCCGGCGGATTGGCATAGGGCGCAATCGACACATTGGTCGGTGCGACGTTGACGGCCGGCGGTAATGCCGGAGCGATGACGCGCGCGGCTTCCTGCTGCCGCGGCGGCTCCTGGGCACGCGGCGGCTCAGGCACCTTCAGCGGCTCAGGCGCACGCCCCAGCGTTTCGGTGGCCCGAGGCGCCTCTGCGGGCGCCGACGCACGGAGGCGCTCGACGGCGGCCCTGACGAGCTCGTTGGGATCGCGCGCGGGCTCGCTGCGCTCCTCCGGCACCTTGACCGGCTCCGGCGTCGCGGACGCGGTGCTGACCGGCTTGGACGGGGCGGCCGCCTTGTTGTCGTGCACGGTGATCTGGTGCCGTCCCACTGGGCGGTCGGCGGGCTTGTCGGCCGTGGCCTTCTCGGTGGAGATCTTATCGGCGCCGAGCTTGACCTTGAGCGGCTCGCTCCGGGTCGGCTCGGACCGAGCAGCCTCCGCCGGCAGCGCGACGGCGACCGGCTCGGCCGGCTTAACGGCCTTGGTGGTATCGAGTTGCTGTGTCGCGGGGGCGGCCGGGGGCGGCGCGTCGGGCCTGGCGACGATGTACTGATTCACGACGTAGGCGGCGATCACGGTCGCGACCACCGACGGCAGAATCTGCCCGAGCAGTTTTTCGGTGATGAATTTCAGCATGGCCGGCCTCTTCCCCGCACGTGTGATGCTGGAAGTTTGAGGCTGATTGAGGGATCAACTGCGACCGATCGGTGGCATCGGAACGAGGTGTTCGGTGCGCCACCGAGCGGGCCGCGAGGCGAAGCTGGGCCCTGCCGCTTAACGAGAGGTTAAGCTTTCAATTCAATCTCGAGAAACACGATTTCGGCTGTGGATTCGTTGCGGACATCGTGTTGGACACCGGCCTTGCGGGCGTAGGAGCGGCCGGTCTTGAGCTGGGCCAGCGAGCGCGTCCCGTCCGGCGCCACGATGGTCATCTCGCCGTCGGCCATCGGCACCACGACGTAGTCCATGCCGTGGGTGTGGTGACCGGTCGCCGAGCCCGGCGGCAGCCGCCACTCGGTAACCCGCACCTCGTCGTTGTCGATCTGAATCTCGGATTTCGCCGCAACCGTCATGACGTCCCTTCTCCGGGCAGAACGCTGCCAACTAAGACACGGATACCATCAATCACCTTGCCCGACATCCGGCGATCCAGGCCCAGCGCCATGCGTACAATCGGCGCAGCTGATGCTCGGGCGGTATCGCCAGGTGGCATCGGATCGGTATAGTTGGCGGGCACCCTCAGGGTGAAAAACACCAAGGAGCACACGGGGAACGCCATGTTTTCACACGTCATGATCGGCACCAACAATCTCGAAGCGGCGAAGGACTTCTACGACAAACTGCTCGGCACCCTCGGCGTGCCGCCGGCGATGGTCGATCGTCATCGCATCTTCTACCGTACCAAGACCGGCACCTTCGCGGTCAGCAAGCCGATCAATGGCGAACCGGCGACTGCCGCCAATGGCGGCACGATCGGCTTCGTGGCGAAGTCCCCGGAAGAGGCCGACGCCTGGCACGCGGCCGGCGTCGCCGCCGGCGGCACGACGTGCGAAGACCCGCCCGGCATCCGCGCGATGGGCGACATGAAGCTGTACCTCGCCTACCTGCGCGACCCGGACGGCAACAAGCTCTGCGTCATGCACCGGATGTGAGGCTTACACCAACCTCCGTCATGCCCGGCCCTGTGCCGGGCATCCACGTCTTTCGGCGTCGACGCGCAGCAAGACGTGGATGGCCGGGACGAGCCCGGCGATGACGTGGATAGTGGGTCTGGACCCAAACAAAAACGCCCGGCCTTGCGGCCGGGCGTTTCGTTTTGGGCAGGCGTCGGCGGTTAGTGCGCCATCGCCTTGACGATGTTCTCGGTCATCTTCTTGGCGTCGCCGAGCAGCATCATGGTGTTGTCGCGATAGAACAGCGGATTGTCGATGCCGGCGTAGCCGGAGGCGAGCGACCGCTTGATGAACATCACGGTGCCGGCCTTCCACACCTGCAGCACCGGCATGCCGTAGATCGGCGAGGACGGATCCTCTTCGGCCGCCGGGTTGGTGACGTCGTTGGCGCCGATCACGAACGCGACGTCGGCCTGCGCGAACTCCGAGTTGATGTCCTCGAGTTCGAACACTTCGTCGTACGGCACGTTGGCTTCGGCGAGCAGCACGTTCATGTGGCCCGGCATACGGCCGGCGACCGGGTGAATCGCGTACTTCACCTCGACGCCTTCCTTCTTCAGCGAGTCGGCCATTTCACGCAGCGCGTGCTGAGCCTGAGCCACCGCCATGCCGTAACCCGGCACGATGATGACCTTCGAGGCGTTCTTCATGATGAAGGCCGCGTCGTCGGCCGAGCCGAGCTTGGCCGGGCGCTGTTCACCGCCGCCACCGCCGGCCGCCGCGGTTTCACCGCCGAAGCCGCCGAGGATGACCGAGATGAACGAGCGGTTCATGCCCTTACACATGATGTAGGACAGAATCGCACCCGAGGAGCCGACCAGCGCGCCGGTGATGATCAGCGCCGAGTTGCCGAGCGTGAAGCCGATGCCGGCCGCTGCCCACCCCGAATAGGAGTTGAGCATCGAGATCACCACCGGCATGTCGGCGCCGCCGATCGGGACGATGATCAGGATGCCGAGCAGCAATGCGACGCCGGTGATCACCCAGAAGGCGACCTCGCTCTGCGTGATCACCATGTAGATGATCGCCGCGAACATGATGACGCCGAGCGCGATGTTCACCACGTGCCGTGCCGGCAGCAGGATCGGCGCGCCGCTCATGCGGCCCGACAGCTTCAGGAACGCGATCACCGAACCGGTGAAGGTCAGCGCGCCGATGGCAACGCCGAGCGACATTTCAACGAGGCTCTGGGCGTGGATGTTGCCCGGCTCGCCGATGTCGAACGCACCCGGCGCATAGAACGCACCGGCGGCGACCAGCACCGCGGCCATACCGACCAGCGAGTGGAAGGCGGCGACCAGCTCGGGCATCGAGGTCATCGGCACCTTCTTGGCGATGACCGCGCCAATGGCGCCGCCGATCGCGATGCCGGCGATCACCAGCACCCAGCCGAGCAGATCGGCCGGCGGATGGCCGGCCAGCGTGGTGGCAATGGCGATCGCCATGCCGCTCATGCCCATCAGGTTGCCCTGACGGCTGGTGGCCGGAGACGACAGACCGCGCAGCGCCAGAATGAATAGGACGCCTGCGATCAGATACAGAAATGCGGAAAGATTGGCGCTCATCGACGGCCCCTACTCACTTCTGCTTCTTCTTGTACATCGCCAGCATGCGCTGGGTGACAAGGAAGCCGCCGAAGATGTTGATACATGCGAAGATCAGCGCGACGAAGCCGAAGCCGCGCGCCCACAGCGGACCGTTGTCGCTACCGACCAGCGACACGCCGACCGCGAGCAGCGCACCGACCACGATCACCGACGAGATCGCGTTGGTCACCGACATCAGCGGCGTGTGCAGCGCGGGGGTCACCGACCACACCACGAAGTAGCCGACGAACACGGCAAGGACGAAAATCGACAGCCGAAACACGAACGGATCGACCGCTTGAACCATATGCTCCATAGCAACTCTCCTTAAGCGGTCGCGCTCACGCCGACTTGGGCTGGAAGTTCGGATGAACGACGGCGCCGTCGCGCGTCAGCGCGGTGGCCTTCACCAGTTCGTCGTCCCAATTCACCGCCAGCGCCTTCTCCTTGTTGACCATGGTCTCGAAGAAGCTCAGCAGATTGCGCGCATAAAGGGCCGAAGCCGACGCCGCGACGCGGCCGGCGACGTTGGTGTAACCGACGATCTTGACGCCGTTGGTCTCGACGATCTGGCCGGGGACCGCGCCCTCGACGTTGCCGCCGCGTTCGACCGCGAGGTCGACCAGCACCGAGCCGGGCTTCATCGACTTCACCATCTCGGCGGTGACCAGGCGCGGCGCGGGCCGGCCGGGAATCAGCGCGGTGGTGATGACGATGTCCTGCTTCTTGATGTGCTCGGCAGTCAGAGCGGCCTGCTTGGCCTGATACTCTTTCGACATTTCCTTGGCGTAGCCGCCGGCGGTCTGGGCGTTCTTGAACTCCTCGTCTTCGACGGCGAGGAACTTGGCGCCCAGCGATTCGACCTGCTCCTTGGTGGCGGGACGCACGTCGGTCGCGGTGACGATGGCGCCGAGACGGCGCGCGGTGGCAATCGCCTGCAGACCGGCAACGCCGACGCCCATGATGAACACCTTCGCCGCCGGAACGGTGCCGGCCGCGGTCATCATCATCGGCATGGCCCGGCCGAACGTTTCAGCGCCGTCGATCACGGCGCGATAGCCCGCGAGGTTGGCCTGGCTCGACAGCACGTCCATGACCTGGGCGCGGGTGATGCGGGGCATCAGCTCCATCGCGAAGGCGGCAATGCCGGCATCCGCCATGCTCTTCAGCGCAGCGTCATTGCCGTACGGGTCCATGATCGCCAGCACCAGCGCACCGCGCTTATAGCTGGCGAGTTCGGACGCCTCCGGACGCTTCACCTTGAAGACGACATCGGCGTCCTTCAGAGCGTCGGCGGATACGGTGGCCCCGGCGGCAGTGAAATCGGAATCCGGCAGGCCGGACTTGAGGCCCGCGCCCGGCTCGACCGCGACTTCGGCGCCGAGAGCTTTCAGCTTCTTGACCGTGTCGGGCGTCGCCGCGACGCGCGGCTCGGCGGGATCTTGTTCTTTGGCAACAGCAATCTTCATGGAGCCTCCGGCGGCGCGAAGCACGCGCGTGAGCGAGCGAGATATGCGCGCACCCCGCAAAAGTGGGACCGGTTTTGGGACCGGGATGCGCGCTTACTTATTTGTTTGGAGAACGTCCGGACGACAAACCGGACTCCACTTTGCCGGGGCGTTCTCCGAGAGAGCGCCGCGTGTAACGGCGCACTCCAGCACAGATCAAGTCAGGAAAATGCCCATGAGGGCGACGATCACGATGACGGCGGCGGTGCCGTACTTCACGAGCTTGATGAACCCTTCATAGGTCTGCTCATGCGCGGCGTAGTCGTTGCCATCGGCAGTCGTGTAGGCAAACTCGTGGTGCTCTGCCATTCGTCTCTCCGACATCTTCGAGAAGTGGGGGATGCAATTAGCGCAATCTTATTGCGAGGGCAACGGCACCGCAGCAATTGTTAGCCTAGCCAGTTTGGGTTCATTCCAAAGTCTAGGCCGCCATCACCGATCGCTGGTGCAGTGTGATCGCAACAAACGATTAGAACAAGCTGTTACGAGGCGATTGCAACAAGCGACGACTGATTATTCCGCGCAACGGACCAATCGTGACTTGGTGACGAGGTGATCGCACGCTCGAAGTGACGACACGACCGTCGACCGCACGTCAGGCCGGCCAGTTGTCCCTGATCCAGCGCGTCAGGCTGGCTTCGCTGACTTCGCCGGCCGCGAGGGCAAGGATGATCATGGTCGCATGGGCGGGAGCAGGTTCGAAGACGATGCCGTTCTTGGCCAGAAAGACGACCATCGCCATGAAGGCGATCCGCTTGTTGCCATCAACGAAGGCGTGATTCTTGGCCAGCCCGAACGCATAGGCGGAGGCAAGCTCCGGCAGATCGCAGTGCTCATACTGCCATTTGTTGATGGGACGTTCGAGCGCCGACCGCAGCATGCCCTCGTCGCGCAGCCCCGGCGCGCCGCCAAATCGGCGCAGCTGTCTGGCATGCATCGCGATCGCCTGCTCGTAGGTGATCCAGCTCGGCTCGACAGGCTCGCCCATCGAAAGCTCCTCATTTGGCGAGGGCAGCCAGCGTGTCCTTGTACTTCTCCATGACCTCGTCGGCGATTGCCATCGTTCGCTCGAAGTCGGGGTCGTACGGCAACGCCTGGAATCCGCCGCCGGGCAATTCGGTGATGTGCAGTTCCTGCCCACGCTTGAGATCGAGGCGCTGCATCAGTTCCTTCGGCAGCAACAAGCCGTCGGAATTCCCAATCTTCTTGATTTCGATCTTCATCGCGATCCAATCTTTCCCAGAATGCGCCGGCCTAAGCCTCGCACGCCCGGCAACGAACAAGGCGCGTTATACAAACGTATAACGCGCCTTGCCGTTCCGTTCAACAAACGTTTACGCCGCTGGACCGCCCTAACCCATCGCCTCCAGCTCGTCGATCATGCCGGCGATCACCGACAAGCCGCCGTCCCAGAAGCTGGGGTTCTTGGCGTCGAGGCCGAACGGGGCCAGCAGTTCCGAATAATGCTTGGTTCCGCCCGCCGACAGCATCGCCAGATAGCGCTCGGCGAAGCCTTCCTGGGCGTGCTCGTAGACCGCATAGAGCGAGTTCACCAGACAATCGCCGAACGCATAGGCGTAAACGTAGAAGGGCGAATGGATGAAGTGCGGGATGTACATCCAGAAGCTCTCGTAGCCCGGCTTGATCTCGATCGCCGGGCCCAGGCTCTCACCCTGCACCGACAGCCAGATCTCCCCGATCCGCTGCGCGGTCAGCTCGCCGGTGCGGCGCTCGGTGTGGACCGCCCGCTCGAACGAATAGAACGCGATCTGCCGGACCACCGTGTTGATCATGTCCTCGACCTTGCCGGCGAGCAGCGCCTGACGCTGCTTGCGGTCCTTGGTCTGGGTCAGCAGACGGCGGAAGGTCAGCATTTCGCCGAACACGCTGGCGGTCTCGGCCAGTGTCAGCGGCGTCGGCGCCATCAGCGCGCCGTTCTTGGCGGCCAGCACCTGGTGCACGCCGTGGCCGAGTTCGTGGGCGAGCGTCATCACGTCCCGCGGCTTGCCCTGATAGTTCATCAGCACATAGGGATGCGCCGACGGCGTGGTCGGATGCGAAAATGCGCCCGGCGCCTTGCCCGGCCGCACCGGGGCGTCGATCCAGCGATCGGTGAAGAACCGCTCGGCGATCTGCGCCATCTCCGGCGAGAACGCCTTGTAGGCGGTCAGCACCATGTTGCGGGCTTCCGGCCAGGCGATCGTGCCGGTCGCGGCGAACGGCAGCGGCGCGTTGCGGTCCCAATAGGGCAGCTTCTTCTTTTTGAACCAACCGGCCTTCAGCTTGTAGTAGCGGTGCGACAGCTTCGGATACGCAGCGCGCACCGAGGCGACCAGCGCATCGACCACTTCGCGCTCGACCCGGTTGGCGAGGTGGCGGCTGTCCGCCACGTCTTCAAAGCCGCGCCAACGGTCGGAAATTTCCTTGTCCTTGGCGAGCGTGTTGGTGATCAGCGCGAAGGTGCGCTCATTCGCCTTGAAGGTCTTGGCCAAGGCCTCGGCTGCCGCCTTGCGCTTTTCGGGCGCACGATCCTGCATCAGGTTCAGCGTGGGCTCGATCGCCAGTTCCTTGCCGCCGACCTTGAAGCGCAGCGACGAGATGGTCTGGTCGAACAGCCGGTTGAACGCGCCGTAGCCGGTCTGCGACTTTTCGTGGAACAGCTGCTCGATGCGGTCTTCGAGCTGATACGGCTTGTCCTTGCGCAGATCCTCGATCCACGGCCGGTAGTGGCCGAGTTCGGGAGTCTGCATCGCAGTCTCGAGCACCGCGTCGTCGACGCGGTTGAGTTCGAGAGTGAAGAACAGCAGATGCACCGAGGCGGCAGTCAGGCGCTCGGAAACATCGCCATAGAATTTCGACTTCACCGGATCGACGCTGTCGCCGGCGTGGACCAAGCCCGCATAGGAACCGAGCCGGCCGGCCAAATCCTCGATCGCTTCATAACGCTTGACCGCGCCGGCGAGCCACAGCGCGCCGCCGTCCTTCGCGGTCTCTTCGGCCAGCCGGCCCTTGAAGTCGGCTTCGAACGAAGCGCATTCCGCATCGAGCCGATCGAGATCGGCGGCGACCTCCGGCGAGTCGATCGCCGGATACAGATCCGTCAGATTCCACTCGGGCAGTTTCGCCGGCTTGCTTGCGGTCTTCCGTCCCGCGGCCGCGGTCTTGGCCGCTTTCGCCTTGCTGGGCGCGGCCTTGCGCGGTGCTGGCTTGGCGGGGGTGGACTTGCGGGAAGAGGACTTTGCGGTACGGGAGGTCGCAGATTTCGCCATGGTGCTTTCAGATCGCGTGCGATTTGCCTTGCGAAACGCTACTAGCTCCGTCACCGGCTTCGCAAGTCACAGTTTCCTTCAAGGGGAGCCGCCCTGCGACAAGGCAGCGCGGCTCGAACAGCCCCTCGCCGCCTTGATCGAGCTTGGCGGCAGGATTACGACACCGCTGCAAAGCGTTCGTTCCCGAACAGTTCGGCTCTGACCGTGCGGCGATTGACCATCGTGCGGTCTGGTGATGGTATCGGCGCTGACGCAAGCGATCTGACGCAGTCTTTTGACTGCGCCGCATGCACCACGTCCTGGACCGGGCCCCTCTGGCAGTTCGTCTGAACTGTGATGTCGGACTGGACGCTCACGGAGCGCCCGATGACCGACTTTCTCGCAATCTTCACTCCCGAAGGCCTCACCGCATTCGCCCAGGTCGTGATGATCGACCTGGTGCTCGCCGGCGACAACGCCGTCGTCATCGGCCTCGCCGCTGCCGGGCTGCCAAAAGAGCAGCGCGGTAAGGCGATCCTGATCGGCATCGTGGTCGCCACCGCGCTCCGCATCGCCTTCGCCAGTGTCACCGTGCAGCTTCTGCAAATCATCGGGCTGCTGCTCGCCGGCGGCGTGCTGCTGCTGTGGGTGTGCTGGAAGATGTGGCGCGAGCTGCGCAACCCGCCGGAAGATGTCGATGCGCTCGAAGGCGACGGCGGTGCGGCAACCGGCGCTCCGACCAAGACCATGGCGCAGGCGGTGTGGCAGATCACGCTGGCCGACGTGTCGATGTCGCTCGACAACGTCCTGGCGGTGGCCGGCGCGGCACGTGAGCATCCGGTGATTCTGGTGTTCGGCCTCGCCCTGTCGATCGCGCTGATGGGTCTCGCCGCCAGCTTCATCGCACGGCTGCTGCATAAGCACCGCTGGATCGCCTATATCGGCCTCGCCATCATTCTCTATGTGGCAGGCGACATGATCTATCGCGGCGCGCTCGAGATCTGGCCGCACGCCTTCGGATAACAGCGGATAACCATCTGCATTTTCACCAAGCGTTAACGCATTCGTCGCAATCCTGCACCAATTCGGGACAGTTCGGGTTGAGGCAGTAGCGAGTAATGGTTGAGCGTATTCTGATCGCCGACGACGATGCAGTACAGCGTCGGCTGGTCGAGAACATGGTGCAGAAGTGCGGCTATGAGGCGATTTCGGTCGATAGCGGCGACGCTGCGGTAGAAGCCCTGACCGCGCCCGATGCACCGGCAATCGACGCCGTGGTGCTCGATCTGGTGATGCCCGGACTCGATGGACTCGGCGTGCTGTCGAAGATTCGCGCCAGCGGACTCGACGTCCCGGTGATCGTGCAGACCGCACACGGCGGCATCGACAATGTGGTGTCGGCGATGCGTGCGGGCGCGCACGACTTCGTCGTCAAGCCGGTCGGCATCGAGCGCCTGCAGGTGTCGCTGCGCAATGCGCTGAATGCCAGCGCGATGAAGGGCGAGCTGCAGCGCATCCGCCATGCCCGCGAAGGCCGGCTGACGTTCTCAGATATCATCACGCGCAGCGAGGCGATGGCGCCGGTGCTGCGCGCCGCCGAAAAGGCTGCCGGCTCTGCGATCCCGGTGCTGATCGAAGGCGAATCCGGCGTCGGCAAGGAGCTGTTCGCACGCGCCATCCACGGCTCCAGCGACCGCCGGGCCAAGCCGTTCGTCGCCGTGAACTGCGGCGCGATCCCCGACAATCTCGTCGAGTCGATTCTGTTCGGCCACGAGAAAGGCGCATTCACCGGCGCCACCGAGCGCCACGACGGCAAGTTCGTCGAAGCCTCCGGCGGCACGCTGTTTCTCGACGAGGTCAGCGAGCTGCCGCTGACGGCGCAGGTCAAGCTGCTGCGCGCGCTGCAGGAAGGCGCGGTCGAAGCGGTCGGCGGTCGCCGGCCGATCAAGGTCGATGTCCGCATCATCTCGGCCACCAACCGCCGGTTGCTCGACCGGGTGAAGGCGGGCCATTTCCGGGAGGATCTGTTCTATCGGCTGCACGTGCTGCCGCTGACGATCCCGCCACTGCGGACCCGCCGCGAAGACATTCCGCCGCTGCTGCGGCATTTCCTGATGCGGTTCTGCGCCGAAGAGAAGCGCAGCATCGGCGGAATCACCGGCGAAGCGATGGCGCGGCTGGCGCAGCTCGACTGGCCCGGCAACATCCGCCAGCTCGAAAACGCGGTGTACCGCGCCGTGGTGATGAGCGACGGCGATCAGCTCGGCCTCGCCGACTTCCCGCTGGCGATCGCGCCGTCGGTCGTGCCTGCAGAAGATACAACCGGCGAGCCGCTGGTGATCGAACGCAGCGAGCCGCAATTCGTCGCCGCAAGCGAAGTGCCGATCGCGCCGCTGCCGAGCGTCGGCAATCTGTCGATGCTGACCGCGGATGACGAAGTGCGTCCGCTCGACGAAATGGAACGCGAGATCATCCGGTTCGCGATCTCGCATTATCGCGGTCAGATGTCCGAAGTGGCGCGGCGGCTGAAGATCGGCCGCTCGACGCTGTATCGCAAACTCGACGAGATCGAAGCCGAGCGCGCCGCGCAGGCCGAGGCGCGATAACGAGGACTACGCGGCGCCCTGTAGGTTTTCGCGGCCCCCAAGGACCGAATGTGGCTGCCGCATGGCGGCCTGCGGATCGCTGATTCGCGGAACCTTTTGAACCGTGGCGCGATAGTGACAGACAACCAGGGCGACCCGTGGCACAAGCCACTGACCGCCCTGAGCCAACAGCAACTGGGGTCAGTTTGTCGTGAGTCTGCCCGGCCGATGCTGGCCGCTCGAACCGGGCCTGTGTATCCTCCGACTGAGACGTGAGATCGGCCGCGTGCCGATCCGCGAGCGGGTGCCCTGACACTCGAGAACCAAACTTCAAGTCACGAACTGCCGGCCGGGCAGCTTTCCCAAGGGGTAGACGAATGCGAGATCACTCGACTGGACGCCGCGGTTTCGAAGGCGTGCTGATGGCCGTCGCGGCGACCTTCCTCACCGTGTCGGCGACCTCCGTCCTGGCGCAGTCGCCGACGCGGTCGCCCGCGGATCTCGCGATCGATGCCGCCGTGCCCGTGCCGAGCCCGGTCGATCTGCCGCCGCCCTCGGTCGGAGACTTCAAGCCCGAGACCCCTGCCGCCAAACCCGACGCCACCGCCAAGCCCGACATTGCTGCCGCTCCGGCACCTGCCGAGCCCGCCAAGGACATTGCCGCCACCCCGGCGCCGGCTGCGCCCGAGCCGAGCAAAGACACCGCGGCAACTGCGCCCGCAGCCGAGCCCAAGACGGAAGCTCCGGCGGCAACCGCCACCGCTCCTGCCGCCGTCCCCGCCGCGCCGGCGACCGATCAGGCGACGACCACCAAGCCGGCCGAACCGCAGAAGCCCGCCAGCACGGTTGCGTCGGCCGACCAGCCGGTGGCCGACCAGCTTCGCGATCTGCTCGCCAAGAGCGCGTCGCGCTACTTCGACCGCAAGGCCGAGCGCAGCGCGGTCGAGAAGTTCTACGAGACCCGCGACTACGCGCCGGTGTGGACCAAGGCCGGCGCGCTGACCGCGCAGGCCAAGGGTGTGATCGCGCGTCTGAAGGACGCCGCCGCCGACGGCCTCGATCCGGAGGACTATCCGGTGCCGAGCTTCAGCGCCGCGACCTCGCCCGAGGCGCTCGCCGAAGCCGAGCTGCGGCTCACCGAGAGCATGATGGACTATGCGCGTCAGGCGCAGAGCGGCCGGATGCACTGGTCGCAGGTGTCGGCCGACATCCAGTATCCGGAGCATCCGATCGATCCGGCCCAGGTGCTGGCGAAGGTCACCACGGCCGCCGACGCGTCCCCGGCGCTCGACCGCTACAACCCGCCGCACAAGCTGTATCGCGAGCTGAAGAAGAAGCTCGCCGAACTGCGCGGCGAAGGCGACAAGCCGGTGATCAAGATCGCCGACGGCGAGGCGCTGCGCTATCAGCCGGCCCGCAAGAAGCGCGCCGAAGTGAAGATGGACGATCCGCGCGTGCCGCAGCTGCGGGCCCGCCTCGGCGTCGCCGAAAACCCGGACAGCACCACCTACGACGCGACGGTCGCGGCGGCGGTGCGGAAATTCCAGGACCACGCCGACCTCAAGGCGACCGGCGTGCTCGACGAGCGCACGGTGAAGGCGCTGAACACGCCGAAGCGCGACCGCACCATCGACACCATCATCGTCAACATGGAGCGCTGGCGCTGGCTGCCGCGTGATCTCGGCGCGCCGTCGCTCGGCGATGCCTATGTGATCCTCAACATTCCGGACTACACGCTGAAGGTGATGCAGCACGGCGCCGAAGTGTGGACGACCCGCGTCGTCACCGGCAAGCCGGGCAAGCACGCCACCCCGCTGCTGACGGAGACGATGAAGTACATCACCGTCAACCCGACCTGGAACGTCCCGCCGTCGATCATCTACAACGAGTATCTGCCGGCGTTGCAGCAGGATCCGACCGTGCTCGACCGCATGGGTCTGAAGCTCGAGCGTAATCGCGACGGCTCGATCCATATCTCGCAGCCGCCGGGCGAAGCCAACGCCCTCGGCCGCATCCGCTTCAACTTCCCGAACAAGTTCCTGGTGTATCAGCACGACACCCCGGACAAGAACCTGTTCGCCCGCGAAGAGCGCGCGTTCAGCCACGGCTGCATGCGGGTGCAGAACCCGGACGTGTATGCGTCGACGCTGCTGAACATCGCGATGCCGGAGAAGGACTACACCCCGGCCAAGGTCCGGGCGATGTACGGCCGCAGCGAAGTCGATCTGAAGTTCCCGACCCCGATCCCGGTCAACATCACGTATCAGACCGCATTCGTTGACGACGCCGGCAAGCTGCAGCTCCGCAAGGACGTGTACGGCCGCGACGCGACGATGCTGGCCCTGCTGAAGAACGATAAGGGCAAGAACCTCGAAGCGGTGGTAGCCCACGCCCAGCCGAACTACACCCGCCCGACCCGGCTACCCGACGGCGTCAGTGTCGCCGGCGACTACACCGGCTCGTCGGGAGCCTCGTCGAGCCCGTTCTCGTTCCTGGAGAACCTGTTCGGCGGCCCGCAGCCGCGTCAACAGCAGCCGGCTCAGCGCAATCAGCGCCGGGTTTACGCCCGCTGATCAGTAACCGCGTCCAGCTTCGGACTCGAAAAGTAGTTGAATGTTATCAAGGGCTCGCCGCGAGGCGGGCCCTTGTTTGTTAACTCACATTAACCATCCTCCATCTAGATTGCGGCACCGGGCTCGATTTCGCCATAGTCAGAGGGTTAAGGTTGATGATCGACTTGGGGTCACGGACGCCGTTTCCGGATCGCTAACTTCGGTAACGGCACGTCGCCCTGCCACGCTGACTTGGGGTTCGCGGGCAGGGTTTGTTGGTCGACCATTGGTGGGGCTGTTTTCGTGCTGGCTGCACTTTCGCGCCGTCTCAAATCACTGTCGATGCCCAGGGCCGGTTACGGCGCCGTACTGACGACGGCATTGCTGCTGGCGGGCGCCGGCTCGGTCCACGACGCATCCGCGGTCGGCGACAGCCGGACCCTGTCGTTCCATCACACCCATTCGGGCGAAAGCCTCACTGTCACCTTCAAGCGCAGCGGCCGTTACGACGAAGACGCGCTGAAGCAGCTCAATCATTTCCTGCGCGACTGGCGGTCCCAGGAACAGACCGTGATGGACCGCCAACTGTTCGACATCCTGTGGGAAGTGTACCGGGACGTCGACGCCAAACAGCCTATCCAGATCATCTCCGCCTACCGCTCCCCTGCCACCAATGCCATGCTGCGCCGCCGCTCCTCGGGTGTGGCGCGCCACAGCCAGCACATGCAGGGCCACGCGATGGACTTCTTCATCCCGGGCGTGGCGCTGGAGCAGATCCGGTTTGCCGGCCTGCGGCTGCAGCGCGGCGGCGTCGGGTTCTATCCGACCTCCGGCTCGCCCTTCGTCCATCTCGATACCGGCGGTATCCGGCACTGGCCGCGGATGACCCCCGACCAGCTTGCCCGCGTGTTCCCGGACGGCCGCACCGTCCACATCCCGTCCAACGGCAAGCCGCTGCGTGGCTACGAGCTGGCGCTGGCGGACATCGAGAAGCGTCGCGACGGCAGCACCGTCGCCCCGGCCAAGAGCAACTTCCTGGCCGCGCTGTTCGGCGGCAAGTCGCGTGACGACGAGGACGAAGCCGCCGCGACGGCGGCACCGTCCGGTGCCAAGCCGATGGCCGACATCAAGGTTGCGGCCGCCGATGCCGTTGCGGCTGCGGCCGGGGTGAAGCCGGCCGACGTCGGCTCCAGCGATCCGGTGCCGATGCCGCGCGCCAAACCGGCCGGCGCCATCCAGCTCGCCTCCGCCGGCGACGTCGTACTGCCGGCGCCGCGTCCAGCCCAAGCTGCCAAGGCAGAGGCCGCCAAGGCCGAGGCCAAGACTGCGGAGCCGAAGACGGCGGAGTCGAAGACCGCCGACACCAAGCCGCAGAGCCCGGCCGACATCATCAACGCCCGCGGGTTCTGGGACGACATTCCGGTGGCGCCGAAGCAGGCAAGCCCGGCCCAGGTCGCCGCCATCAGCGCCCGCCAGGCACTGGCCGCCGCCGACAAATCCGAACAGGCCGCAGCGATGAACGCGCTGGCCTACGCGCCGATGGCGCAGGACAATTCCTCCCAGCACGCCCAAACCCGCCATCCGCACGTCGTGACCGCCAGCGCCCCGCTGCCGCCGACGCGCGCATCGCTGCAGCGGCACGCCGCGGTATCGGGCAAGGTCGACAGCGTGATCGGCAAGTCGTCCGGTCAGGGCAAAACGGTGATTGCAACCTCGGCGCGTCTCGCCGCTGCCGGCAGCCGCGACAACGACGTTTGGATCCGCGCCATGATCCTGATGCCGCGGGCGATGCACACCGCCGCCACCGTGATCGGCGATCCCGACATGACGTTGCTGAGCGGCTATCTGGCCAAGCCCGAGGCGACACTGGCCACCAGCTTCGCCGACGATCCGCAGCCGGGCCTCTATGCCGACGCTTTCAGCGGCTCGGCGGTGGCGACGCTGACCACCACGGCATTTCCGGGCGACGCGTCCCGCTGATCTCTGCGGCAGGATCAGATTTGAAAAAAATGCCCGGGCTGGTCCCGGGCATTTTTTGTTTTGGCGCCTCACCAGACCGGCAGCCATTGCGGGCCGATCCGGCGGCAGCAACAGACCGCAGGCGGCCTCAGAGCATCCCGAGCGCCTGCATGTAGGTTTCCAGGATGGTCTCCTGCTCGGCGCGTTCGTTGGCGTCCTGCTTGCGCATGCGCACGATGGTGCGCAGCGCCTTGACGTCGAAGCCGTTGCCCTTGGCCTCCGCATAGACGTCGCGGATGTCGTCGGAGATTGTCTTCTTCTCTTCCTCGAGACGTTCGATCCGCTCGATGATCGCCCGAAGCTGGTCCTTGGCGAAATTGGTCGCGGGATCCTCTTGGACGGCGGCAGCGGAGGTGGCCATCGTGCACTCCTGGCAGATAATGATTGGAAAAAGCGGCGGGGCGGTCGCCTCGCGCGCCGCATCTGCGCCGGACACTCTTCGCCGCGGCGCCTCCCGTCAAGGGGCATCACGCCCATCCACAGCGACCCACAGCGGAAATCGCCGGCGCCGAAATTGCGCCTTGATGCGCGGCGTGCCGGCGCCGCGTCAGTGACTGTGCGGGTGAGATTTCTTGAACGCTTCGACCTGGCCCGGCGTGGCAGCGCTCTGATACTTCGCCTTCCAGGCTTCGTATGGCATGCCGTACACCGCCTCGCGGCTCTCGTCCCGGCTCAGTGCGACGCCTTGCGCATCTGCAGCGTCCTTCAGCCAGTTCGACAGACAGTTGCGACAGAACCCGGCGAGATTCATCAGGTCGATGTTCTGGACGTCGGGGCGTTCGCGCAGATGCGCCACCAGACGGCGAAACGCCGCCGCTTCCAGTTCGGTCCGGGTGCTGTCGTCCATACGGTCACCTCTGCTCGGGCTTTGCGGTCTTCCCCAGATGGGGACGGGCTGAGATTTTGCCACATCTGGGGGGTACAGCCGACTCCGCCGCGCGGCGAGCCCGCTGCCGGGCAGACCGCCCGCGGCGGCGCCGCCGTTGACAGGCCGCCCCTGTCACGCGAAATCATCAGCAAATTGGTATAGCTTGGCTGCATGATCATCACAGATTCCCTCCCTTTCCGGCATATCTGGTCCCGGCCCGCGGCCGCCGTGACGGCGGCGCTGGCCTTCGGCGCGCTGCTGTGCGGCAG
>NZ_QTKI01000139.1:0-11052 GCF_010820945.1 Rhodopseudomonas sp. BR0C11 | reverse complement strand
GTGACATCACTGTGCGGTGCCTCACGAAAACCGTGAAGCAAAAAACACATGCAGATGCCGACTTTTTGTGCAATCCCGCACACTCAACCATTCGTTGTTGGGGAGTGTTGCAAGAAAATCACTGCTTTGCGAACGGCTCGTAGGCCAAATTCAAGAGACAGGGCGGGTAGAGCAACACTTTTGGCTAAGTAACAAGTAACAGGCCCAGGACCGAATCGCTGCGATACCCACGACCAAGGGGCGCCCGAGGCGTTCCGGTTGTCGATCTCGCTGGTAGCCGCAACGGCGAAGGCCGCGGTCCACGACCGCGGCCTCTGCAAAACAAGGATCGGACTACCGTCTCAATTACATCGGGTCTGCCGCCGGCTTGGCCGGCTCGGCGTGGTCAAACTCCTCGTCGGGAGCTTCCTCCTCGCCGGCCGCCTCGGTGGCGTGCGACTGGGGATCACCCGAGGTCTCGATCGAATCGGTCTCTGCAGAGGACTCGATCGGCTCGTTGTCTGCGGCCGATGTGGTCTCGTCGGCCGGAAACGGCTCAGCCCGGGCAACATCCTCGGTCTCCGGCGTCCCTTCGACCTGCTCGGACCCTGCCTCGTGCTGGGTCTCGTCCGGCTCGACAGCAACCGGCACCGGCTTCTTCGCGCGTGGCTTGCGCGGTTTCTTGGGAGCAGCAGGCGGCGGAGCAACCGGCTCGGCCGCCGCGCTGGGCGCGACCTCAGTGGGTTTCCGCGCTTTGCGGGACACAGGCTTCGGCTTGGGCGCTGCCGGCTTAGCGACAGGAGCCTTCGCCGCGGTTTTGGCGACGGGTGCCTTGGTCGCCTTCTTCTTGGCCCCAGGAGCCTTCGCAGCCGAAGCCTTTGGCGCGGCGGCCTTGGCCTTGGCCGGCTTACCCGAAGCCGACTTGGCAGCGCTCTTCTTCGGGCGCTTAGCTACGGATTTGGCCGGGGACTTAGCGGCGGACTTGGCGGCCGGCTTGGCCGCCTTCTTGCCGGGTTTGGCGGCGGCCTTCTTCACCGCCTTCTTGGCGGACTTCCCGGCGGAGGCCTTGGATTTGGAGGCGGACTTGGCCTTCGGGGCCCGCTTGGCTTTCGATTTAGCCTTCGGCTTGTCCTTCTTGGCCGATGCCTTGTCGGCGGATTTGCTCTTCTTCTTGTTCTTGCCTGCCTTGGCGGCCAGCAGCAGCTTGGACTTCTTCTTGGCCTTGGACTTCTCAGCCTTCTTGTCGGCCTTGTCCTTCTTCTTCGACTTCTTGTCTTTCGCCATGGTCGTCCTCCAGTTGTGCGGATTGCTGCTCGGCCAGCAATCACGCGCCCCGCGACCGGCGTTCCAGGCTCCGATCAGTGCGGAGCAGGACGGGGCCCGCCTGTCGCCCAATCGAGAAGTTCAATCGTGTGCACAACAGGGACTTCCGTTCCGCTGGCGATCTGCACCATGCAGCCGATATTGCCCGCGGCGATCATATCCGGCTTGACGGAAGCGATGTTGGCGACCTTCCGATCGCGCAATCTGGTCGCGATGTCAGGCTGGAGAATGTTGTACGTGCCCGCCGAACCACAACACAAATGACTCTCAGGGATATCTTTCACCACGAATCCAGTCTTGGAAAGCAGTTCTTTGGGGATCTGCGTGATTTTCTGGCCGTGCTGCAACGAACATGCGGAGTGATAAGCGACCACGACATCGTCATGAGGACCTGGCGATGACAGTTCGAGGCCGCTGACATATTCGCTGATGTCTTTGGCGAGCGCCGAAATCTTTGCGGCCGCGGCCGCATACTCCGGATCTTCTCGCAGCATGTAGCCGTAATCCTTGATCACCGTACCGCAGCCGGAGGTAGTCACCAGGATGGCGTCGAGCCCGCCGCGCTCGATTTCGGCCAGCCAGGCCTTGATGTTGGTGCGCGCGTATTCGAGCGTGCGGGTGTCCCGGCCGAGATGATGGATCAGGGCGCCGCAGCAGGCTTCGTCAGCGGCGAGCACGACCTCGATGCCGTGGCGGGTGAGCAGATTGATCGCCGCCCGATTGATGCGGGGCGCCAGCACCTGCTGGGCGCAGCCGTGCAGCAACGCCACCCGGCCGCGCTTTGGACCCACCGCCGGAAACGTCGTGCCGGAGGCAGGGCCCGGCTCGGGCAGATGCTTTGGCGCCAGCGCCAGCATCGCCTTGATCCGGCTGAGCAGCGTCGGGTGCGCCAGGTCGTGCGAGCCCGGCAACAGCGCCGCAACCGGCCGCACGATCCGCGCCGCCCACATCCCGAGCCTGAACATGCCCGGATGCGGCATCATCCACGACAGCGCCTCGCGGACGACGCGATCCCAAAACGGCCGCTGGTACTGTTTCTCGATCCGGACGCGGGCCTGATCGACCAGATGCATGTAGTTCACACCCGACGGACAGGTGGTCATGCAGGCGAGGCACGACAGGCAGCGATCGATATGCTTGACGACATCTGCGGTCGGCGGCTTGTCGCTCTCCAGCATCTCCTTGATCAAGTAGATGCGCCCGCGCGGACTATCGAGCTCGTCGCCGAGCAGCACATAGGTCGGACACGTCGCAGTGCAAAAGCCGCAATGCACGCAAGCGCGCAGAATCTTGTCGGCCTCGGCGATGTCGGGATCGACGAGCTGGGTCAGGCTGAAATCTGTCTTCATGTCGCGGATCCTCGCGACATCCGGCCGCGATTGAGAATGTTGGTGGGATCGAAGCTGCGCTTGACGCGGCTACCGAGCGCCGCGAGGCCGGCCGGCTGCGGATGGAACACGTCGATCCCAGCCCGCACCGCGTCGCTGCCGCGGATCAAGGTGGCATGGCCGGCGATCTTCTCGACCCGCTGGCGCAACGCTTTGGCGTGGCCGTCGGTTGCCGGCGGCAAGGCTGCCCAGATCAGGCCTCCGCCCCAGTCGTAGATCACTTCACCGCCGCTCTCACGGCTGAGCTGCTCGCCGAGAGCGCCTCCGGCTGCCGGCGGGCAGACGATCCTCCACACCGGCCACAGCGCTCGCGGACCTGCGGCGGCGAACGGCTCGACATCGCGCACCGCACGCCACAGCGCAGCGGAAGCATCGTCCTCGATCAGTTCGGCCTCGCCAAAACTCTTCAGCGCCGCGCGTAGCGACTGTGCGCGGTGACTTGCCGACGAAGTGATGCCTTCGAGCCGCAGCAGAGTCAGCGACTGATCGGGCTGGGCAATCTCCGCCAGCGCACCGCCGGTGGTGCGCAGCGCGGAGCCGGGCAGATGCGCGGCCCCGGTGACGTCGTAAGGCGAGCCCAGCGCCGCGGTCATGGCCTTGTTGGCGACGACGTCGCCGAGCCCGCGCAGCACCAGCGTTCGTTCGCTCTCGGGCCGGGGCGTCACTTTCAGGGTGACCTCGGTCATCACCGCCAGCGTCCCCCAGGAGCCGGCAAGCAGCTTGCAAAGATCGTAGCCGGTGACGTTCTTCACCACCTTGCCGCCGGCCTTGAAGCTCTCGCCGAAGCCCGACACCGCGTTGGCGCCGAGCAGATGATCGCGGGCGCCACCCGCCTTGATCCGCCGCGGCCCGGCGAGTCCAGCCGAGATCATGCCGGCAACAGTACCCGCTCCCGGCGAGGTGCCGAGCAGCGCCGCGGTGTCCATCGGCTCAAAGGCGAATTGCTGGTTCTTGGAATCGATCAGCGACAGCACGTCGGCCATCGGCGCGCCGGCCTGCACGGTGATGATCAGCTCGTTCGGCTCGTAAGCGGTGACGGCGTTGAGCGCCGACAGTTCCAGCACCGCATTGGTCGCCATCAATTGGCCGACGGTGCGTTTGCTACCGTGACCGACGATCTCGATCGGCTGCTCATTGGCGATCGCGGCGCGCACTGCGTCCTCGACCTCCTGGGCGTCGCGTACTTTCAGCGTGTCCACGGGCGAACGTCGTCCTTCAGAATGCGATGTACTACCCCTCCCCCGTCATTGCGAGGAGCGAAGCGACGAAGCAATCCAGGAGCGCCGTGCACCGAGGCCCTGGATTGCTTCGCTTCGCTCGCAATGACGGTGAAAGGCTCTACTTCGTGCATCGGAGATTACATTACCCGGTCAGAACCGCGGAATATCCGGGAACGGCAATTGGCCTTTGTGAACATGCATGCGTCCGAGCTCGGCGCAGCGATGCAGCGTCGGAAACACCTTGCCGGGGTTGAGCAGGCCTTCGGAGTCGAACGCGCATTTCAGTCGCTGCTGCTGGTTGAGGTCGATGTCCGAGAACATCTCCGGCATCAGATCGCGCTTCTCGATCCCGACGCCGTGCTCGCCGGTCAGCACACCGCCGACCTCGACACACAGCTTGAGGATGTCGGCGCCAAAGGCCTCGGCGGCATCCTGCTCGCCGGGCTTGTTGGCGTCATACAGGATCAGCGGATGCAGATTGCCGTCGCCGGCGTGGAACACGTTGGCGACGCGCAGGCCGTATTTCTCCGACATCTCGTTCATCCGCCGCAGCACCAGCGGCAGCTGCGCACGCGGGATCGTGCCGTCCATGCACAGATAGTCGGGCGAAATCCGTCCCACAGCTGGGAACGCCGCCTTGCGGCCGGACCAGAACAGCAGCCGCTGTTGCTCGCTGGTGGAGATCTGGCAGGTGGTCGAGCCGCAGCGCAGCGCGATCGCCTCGACGCGGCCGATCAGTTCGTCGACCTCGACCTGCGGACCGTCGAGCTCGATGATCAGCAGTGCTTCGACATCGAGCGGATAGCCGGCGTGGACGAAAGCCTCGGCGGCGTGGATCGCCGGCTTGTCCATCATCTCCATGCCACCCGGAATGATGCCGGCGCTGATCACGTCGGCGACGCACTGGCCCGCGGCTTCGACGCTCTGGAAGCCGATCATCAGGGCCCGCGCCGTTTCGGGCTTGCGCAAGATCCGCACGGTGACTTCGGTGATGACGCCGAGCAACCCCTCCGAGCCGGTGATGACGCCCATCAGATCGTAGCCGGCGCATTCGGCCGCCTTGCCGCCGATCTTGAGGATCTCGCCAGTCATCAGCACGATTTCGCAGCCGAGGACGTTGTTCGTCGTCATGCCGTATTTCAGGCAGTGCACGCCGCCCGAGTTCTCGGCGATGTTGCCGCCGATCGAACAGGCGATCTGCGACGACGGATCTGGCGCGTAGTAGAACCCGGCATGATCGACCGCCTGGCTGATCGCCAGGTTAGTGACTCCGGGCTCGACCACCACGGCACGGTTGTCGAAATCGATCTCGCGGATGCGCTTGAACTTGCCGAGGCCCAGCAGCACGCCATCGGCGAGCGGCAACGCGCCGCCGGACAGCGAGGTGCCGGAGCCGCGCGGCACCACCTTGATGCCATTCTGGTGGCAATAGCGCAGCACCTCGGACACCTGTTTGGTCGTGCTCGGCAGCACCACCACCATCGGCGGCTGCCGATACGCCATCAGGCCATCGGACTCGTAGGGTTTCATTTCGACAGCGCTGGAGATCACGCCCTCGCCCGGCACGATCTTGCGCAAGGCCGCGATGATCTCGTCGCGGCGGGCCAGCACGGACTGATCCGGCTCCGGCATCAGAATGGTCATGCGAGATACTCCTGCGCAGGCTGCTGTGCGCGAGGCGATTGTAGCGCCGCGGGCGGAAACGGTCGGATCAGGATACGCTGATTGTCATATCCAGCACACTCGCTCAGAGCAAACTGGAACTGATCAGGCTCCGACCAGACTACGCGGCGGCACTACCGCCTGAACCACGAGGCCTCGGGCCCGGGCGTCCATCACTCCGACTGCACGGAGTGCCAGCAGCGTGACGGTTTGCACCGCATCACGGAGTTTCGCCGGGTCGTCGAGATTATCCGGTGCCAGCGGCCCCACCAGAGACTCGTGCACCGCGCCGAGCAGCGCGGTGGAGGCGAGCGCGGTGTCTTGCGCAGGCAAATGGCCGGCGCGCACCGCGGCAGCGATCCGAAGCTCGATCTCGCCGGCAATCTCGCGGCGACTGGCGAGCCGTGAGGCGGACACATCGACGTCGACCGGTTCCGCCAAGATGCCCCACGCGAGCTTGCGATGGGACAGCACATGCACCGCGACCGTGGTGACCGCCGCCGCCAGTGCTGATGATGGCCCGGGCGCTGCGTCGGCTGCACGGCGGATCGCCGCGAGCTCGTCACGCGAAACGTCGGCGATGAGTTCCGAAATCAGATCGGCTTTGGACGGAAAGTAACGGTACACCGTGCCGGCGGCGACCTTGGCACGCGCGGCCACAGGCGCGATCTGCACCGCGGCCATCCCGCCTTCGGCGGCAGTCTCACGCGCTGCAGCAAGAATAGCGCTGCGGCGCGCTGCTAAGCGCTTAACCACCTGATGGGTTCGCCGGTAAACCATGGCGCGTGCGTCCTGGAACGAGCGCGCCCGCGGTCTGCGACAAAATGGACCGGCGCGCTCATCAAGTTGCTGGAGAAGCGAGGGAAAACGGACGGAACACCCTCACCAAATCAGTGAAAAAAGTGAACACTTATTCAGAACCGAAGGCAAGCCCTTACGGCAATGAAATGAATAGCATTCCTGCAAACTAGCCCGGCAATCCCACCGCACGCGCCAAAGCCGCTACTAACATACCGGTTATCACGGCCAGAAAATCATTGCGCCGCAGCACACTCACTGCGATCGCAGCCCCCAGCGCGAGCATCACGATCGGCCCGCCATTGACCGCAACCGGCAGCGCCGCCGCGACGATAATGGAGCCGGGCAGCGCGTCGAGCATCCGCCTGACCCGCGGCGTGACCTCGACGTAGCGCATCATGAAATAGCCGCCGAGACGGGACGCGACAGTGACCAACGTCATGATCGCGAAGGCGATCATCACGTCGCTGCGGAGCATGTCGGTCATGACGAATGCCCGGAATGGGATGTCGCCGCTGGCGGCTCATCCATCAGCCCCGCGGTAATCGCACCTGACAGCGCGCCAGCGATGATGAACCAATAGCCTGGGAGCAGCCAATGCACGGTCAGGGCCACGATCCCCGACACCAGCCAAGGGATTGCGCGGCGCGGCCCCTTCCAGGCTGGTACCAACAGCGCGGCGAAGAACGCAGGCATCGCGATATCGACGCCGAACTTCTTCGGGTCGGCCAGCTGTTCGGCGAGCAGGAAGCCCGGAACGGCCGAGACCAGCCACACCAGATAAAGCACCAACGCGCCACCGAGGTAGAACCAGGCATTGGCGCCCCCATGCTCGCGATAGCGCATCGCGGCGAGCCAGCCACCGTCGGTGACCAGCAGCAGCGGCGGATAAGCCTGCCACGCAGGCAGCGTGCCGAACCACGGCCGCATCGACGCCGTCATCAGGAAGAAGCGGATGTTGACCGTGGTGGTGAGCAACGCCAGCGCGGCAATCGATGAAGGCGTCAGGACATCTGGCCACGCCTGCACGGCCACAAATTGCGACAGCCCGCCATACACGGTGGCCATCATCACTTCGACTTCGGCAAGTGTGAAGTTCTTCTGCGCACACAGCGCGCCGAACGCCATGCCGAACGCCAGCGTGCCGGGCAGCATCGGCCCGACCGCGACGATGCCGGGCCAGATTGCATCGCGCGACCAATAGGCCGGCGCCTTAGGGACATGAGTGGTCATTGCAGAATCCGTAACGACGCTTTTCTGCGTGCGGGCTTTGCGGGATCAGGTCAAGCGCGGCGGCAGCCGACGACACGCAACAAAAAACGCGGCGTTGCCGCCGCGTTTTCGAAGTCAGCTTGGCCGGTCGGCTTACGCCTGCGGCTGGGGCTCCAGGCCCGGATCGGGCCGCGGCCGCGGCTTGCCGGCCGGCGGCACTGCCGAAGTGCGGGGGCCCGACGGTTCGAGCACCGATTCGCGATTCGGCTTCTTGCCGTTGATCAGATCGGTGATCTCGTCACCGGTCAGGGTCTCGTATTCGAGCAGACCCTTGGCGAGCGCTTCGAGGTCGGCGCGGCGCTCGGTGAGGATGCGCTTGGCTTCGTTGTAGCCCTCTTCGACCAGCCGCTTAATCTCGGCATCGATCTTCTGGATCGTCGCCTCGGAAGCGTTCTGGGTGCGCGACACCGACATGCCGAGGAACACTTCGTCCTGGTTCTCGCCGTAAGCGACGGTGCCGAGCTCTTCCGACAGGCCCCAGCGGGTCACCATCATCCGCGCCAGCTTGGTCGCCTGCTCGATGTCGGATGCAGCACCCGAAGTCACCTTCTCGCGGCCGAACACCATCTCCTCGGCAACACGGCCGCCCATCATGATGGCCAGACGCGAGGTCATCTGCTCAAGCGACATCGACAGCTTGTCGCGCTCGGGGAGCTGCATCACCATGCCGAGCGCACGTCCGCGCGGAATGATGGTCGCCTTGTGGATTGGGTCCGTTGCCGGAACATTGAGGCCGACGATCGCGTGGCCGCCTTCGTGATACGCGGTGAGGAGTTTCTCCTCTTCCGTCATCACCAGCGACTTGCGCTCGGCGCCCATCATCACCTTGTCCTTGGCGTCTTCGAACTCGGACTGAGTGACCATGCGCTTGTTGCGCCGGGCCGCCATCAGGGCCGCTTCGTTGACGAGGTTCATCAGGTCGGCGCCGGAGAAGCCCGGAGTGCCGCGCGCGATGTTCTTCAGGTTGATATCGGGCGCCAGCGGCACCTTGCGAACGTGGACCTTGAGGATCTGCTCGCGGCCGACGACGTCCGGGTTCGGCACCACGACCTGACGGTCGAAGCGACCGGGACGCAGCAGCGCCGGATCGAGCACGTCGGGCCGGTTGGTGGCGGCGATCAGGATCACGCCCTCATTGGCTTCGAAGCCGTCCATCTCGACCAGCAACTGGTTGAGGGTCTGCTCGCGCTCGTCATTGCCGCCGCCGAGACCGGCGCCGCGATGACGACCGACCGCGTCGATTTCGTCGATGAAGATGATGCACGGCGCGTTCTTCTTGGCCTGCTCGAACATGTCGCGGACGCGGCTGGCGCCGACGCCGACGAACATTTCAACGAAGTCCGAACCGGAGATGGTGAAGAACGGCACGTTGGCTTCCCCCGCGACCGCGCGCGCGATCAGGGTCTTACCAGTACCGGGAGGGCCAACCAGCAACACGCCGCGCGGAATGCGGCCGCCGAGACGCTGGAATTTGCCCGGGTCGCGCAGGAATTCGACGATCTCCTGCAGGTCCTGCTTGGCCTCGTCGACGCCGGCGACGTCTTCGAAGGTCACGCGGCCATGCGCTTCAGTCAGCATCTTGGCGCGCGACTTGCCGAAGCCCATCGCCTTGCCGGCACCGCCCTGCATCTGCCGCGACAGGAAGATCCACACGCCGATCAGCGCGATGAACGGCAGCCACGACACCAGCAGCGACACGAACCACGGCACGTTGTCACCCGGCGGCTTGGCGGTGATCGACACCTTGCCGTTGTACAGGCGGGTCACGAGCGACGGATCGTTCGGTGCGTAGGTCTGGAAGGTCGAGCCGTTGGTGAAGGTGCCGCGGATTTCCTGGCCCTGAATCACCACGTCCCGGACGTGATTTTGGTCGATCTCGCTGAGGAGCTGCGAGAACGGAATTTCCTGCGACGCAGTGCGCTGGCCCGGATTCTGGAAGAGCGTGAACAGCGCCAACAGCAGCAGCACGATGATGACCCAGAGGGCGAAATTGCGCAGATTGGCGTTCATCGGTCTTCCTTATGGGTCGCGCGGATCGCGACCGGGTGGGCCCTGCGGCGCCGAAACGAATGGCCCTGCGGGAGCTTCCCGAGAGCCGGCCCGCCTAATCTAGGTGTGAGCCGAGCCCCTGCCAAGAGAACCACACAGGACTATTTGGCGCATTCTAACCGGTTTCTCGCTCAAATCGTGGCGATCAACGGCCTCTGCGGCGAGGTGGTTAAACGTAGGTGGAGACGCCTTCAGCCGCCCCGCGCCCGCCGCGGCGGGGCTGGGGCAATCACCAAGCGGTCGCTGGTGAGCGTGATCACGGCGCCTGCGAGGGTCTGCTTGAGCCGGACTTTGCCGGCGGATGGCGCCCTCCCGGCCGCTGCCAGCTTCAGCGCCTCGGAGAGTGCCTCGACTTTCCCGAGCTCGGCCGGCCCCTCGTGACCATGGCGCGCCAGCGCACGCAGCAACAAGCGAATCTGGATTTCTGCAGCTAGCGCCAGAAATGCCCGGGCATCCACACCGGGACGTCCCGCCCGCGCATCAAGGGTTTCCAAGAATTGCTCGGCGCCGTCGGTCATCAGTTCCAGGGCTGCATCGGCCCGCGCCGCCCGCGCCGCCAGCCGAACCAGCGAACGGGCATCGCAGCCTTCGGCCGCCAGTTGCGGCATCAGCTCGCGTAGCCGCGGCCGGGTGAAGCGCGGATCGACATTGCTCGGGTCGGTGGCGAACGCGATTCGGGCTTTGGTCAGCGTGGCGACCAGCCGAGCCTTCGGAACATCGAGCAGCGGCCGCGCCAGCACCACCCCGTCCCGCTCGATTTCCCTTGCCATTGCGGCAAGGCCGGCGATTCCACTGCCGCGCGACAAGCGCATCAGCACGGTCTCGGCCTGGTCGTCGCGGGTATGCGCGGTCATCACATGTGAGGCGCCGAGCGTCTTGGCGGCCTGCGCCAGCAGCCGATAGCGCGCCCCGCGCGCCGCTGCCTGAATCCCGGTCTTGGGCTTGTCGCCGTTCCAGCGCAGCGTCCGGTGCGGCAGGTCGAGCGAGGCCGCGAGACGCTTCACCGCGCGCGCCTCGGCGGCGGCCTCGGGACGCAGGCCGTGATCGACGGTGACGACCGCCAAGGCCGGGCCCTGCTTCAACGCCTTCCGCCAGCGGGCGGCGAGCCACATCAGCGCCAGCGAATCGGGGCCGCCGGAGACCGCCAGCACAATCGCCGGCGCCGTCTTCCAGTCGGCGAACAGACGCCGCGCCTCGGTTGCGGATACTACCTCGTCGTCGGTTCCGGACATCGGCCGTCTGCCTGCCGGTTGTCAGGCCCCGCTATCGGCCGGGCCTGCTGGGTTCAGCACTTCAGCTTCTTCTGCTCGCGATCGACCGCCTTCTTCACGCTGGACGACGCCTGCGGATATTTGCGGCCG
>NZ_QTKI01000138.1:0-11062 GCF_010820945.1 Rhodopseudomonas sp. BR0C11 | reverse complement strand
GTCTTTGACATGCTGTCGGTCAGAAGAAGTGGCGATCGGGCCGGCGGCGCGGCAAATCCACCGTGACCGGCGGCCGCTTTTGCGCTAGGCACGGCACGAATTTCCCCCGGAGCATCCCATGAGCCGCCGCGTCAAGAAACCTCTCGCCAAGCGTGGCCCCGACGGCGCGCGCGGCAAGCCGGCGCGCGCCGGGCTGGGCGCTAAGACCGGGAAGCCGGGTGCCGGCAAAGCTGTCGCGGGCAAGGCTGGCGCCGGCAAGCCCGGTGGCGCCAAGCCGTCGCGCGATGCCAAGCCGTTGCGCGCTGGTGGGCCTTCGAAGACCTCGCGCGGCGAGGGAGCGTCGCGGCAGCCGCGGTCCGGCGACAAGCCGGTGCGGTTCGGGTCGGGGCCGGCGCGATCGTCGCGGCCGGCGGGTGAGAGCAGGCCGCGCGCGGTGCAGCCGGCGCCGGTCGAGACCCACGAGCGGTCCGAGGCCAAGCCCGACGCGCCGTTGCCGACCAAGGTCGAGACCGTCACCGTCACGGCGGACGAGAACGGCATGCGGGTCGATCGCTTTCTCGAAGCGCGGTTTCCCGGCCTGTCGTTCTCCCACATCCAGCGCATCGTCCGCAAAGGCGAGCTGCGGGTGAACGGCAAGCGCGCCGATTCGAAGGACCGGCTGGAAGAAGGCCAGAGCGTACGGATTCCGCCGCTCAAGCTCGATACGCCGAAGCTGCCCGGGCATCTGTCCGAAGCCGAGCAGAAAACCCTTCAGACGCTGAAGGCGATGACGCTGTTCGAAGACGCCGACGTGCTGGTGCTGAACAAGCCGGCCGGGCTCGCGGTGCAGGGCGGCTCGGGCACCACGCGGCACATCGACCAGATGCTCGAAGTGCTGCGCGACAGTAAGGGCCAGAAGCCGCGCCTGGTGCACCGGATCGACAAGGAGACCGCCGGCTGTCTCTTGGTCGCCAAGACCCGCTTCGCCGCGACCGCGCTGACCGGTTCGTTCCGCCATCGCTCGGCGCGCAAGATCTATTGGGCGCTGGTCGCCGGCGTGCCGAAGCCGAAGCAGGGTCGGATCTCGACCTATCTGGCCAAGGACGAGAGCGAAGAGGATTCGATCATGCGCGTCGCCAAGCACGGCGACGACGGCGCCAGCCATGCGGTGACGTACTACGCGGTGGTCGAGACCTCGGGGCAGAAGCTGGCCTGGGTGTCGCTGAAGCCGGTGACCGGGCGCACCCATCAGCTCCGCGCCCACATGGCGCATATTGGCCACGCCATCGTCGGTGATCCGAAGTACTTCAACATCGAGAACTGGCAGCTTCCCGGTGGCCTGCAGAACCGGCTGCATCTCTTGGCGCGCCGGATCGTGATCCCGCATCCGCGCGGCGGTGTGATCGACGTCTCGGCGCCGTTGCCGCCGCACATGCTGCAGAGTTGGAACCTGCTCGGCCTCGAGCACGACCGGTTCGATCCGATCGAACATGCGCCGGAAGAATGACGCCCCGGCGCCGCTTGCGGCGGGGCGCGGCGATGCCGACATGGCTAAGATGACAACGCTTCCTCTCCACTCACTCTCCCGTCATGCCAGGGCTTGTCCCGCCTGCGCGGTCGAAGCCGCTTCGGCGGGGCGAAGGCCCGGCCATCCACGCCTTGCGACGGCGGCCAAGACGTGGATGCCCGCGACAAGCGCGGGAATGACGAAGGTGAACTATCTGGCCGGTTGCGCACTCGCTGGTCTGATCACCTTGTTTGTCCTCGCCGGCCCGGCCGCCGCGCAGATCATCATTCCGGGCACCGCGCCGTCGAGCATCACGCCGCCGCCGCCACCTCCGTCTGCGCCGCCGCCGGTGATCACCGTGCCGGTGGTGCCGAAGCTCGCCGATCCGCCGCCGCTGACGCATGAGCGGATTCAGCCGGCGCCGGATCTGCCGAAGGCGCAGCTTCGGCGTGGCCGCTCATTCGGCGACCGGATTCAGGACTGCCTGAACGACTCCACCGCGGCCCAGCTCAACTCGGCCGACCGCGCCGCGTATTCGCGCGCCTGTGCTCAACAGTAGTTCGAGAAACCAAGATGCGTGATCTGTTCGACGAGGTGGCCGGCAAGTCGCCGCTCGATCCCAACGAAGCGGTGCGGCGCACCAGCCGGGCGCAACTGCCGAAGAGGTTCTACACCGAGGCCGGCGTTGCCGAGGACAACGGCGGCTTCGCGGTGCGGCTCGACGGCCGCGCGGTGAAGACGCCGTCGCGCAACGCGCTGGCCGCGCCGGATCGGGCTCTGGCCGAAGCGATCGCCGCCGAATGGCAGGCGCAGGGCGAGACCATCGATCCGTCGACCATGCCGCTGACCCGGCTCGCCAACAGCGTGATCGACGGCGTTGCCGGCCGGATCGATGCGGTGACCGACGACATCGCCAAGTACTTCGGCTCCGACCTTTTGTTCTATCGCGCCGAGCACCCGGAAGAACTGATCGCGCGCGAAGGCGCGCATTGGGACCCGGTGCTGTTCTGGGCCAAGGATGCGCTCGGGGCGCATTTCATCCTGGCGCAGGGCATCGTCCATGTCGGCCAGCCCGAGACCGCGCTCGCCGCGGCGCGCGCGGCGCTGCCGGGCGATCCCTGGCTGCTCGGCGCGCTGCATGTCGTCACCACCATCACCGGCTCGGCGTTGCTGGCGCTGGCGCTGGCCCACGGCCGGCTCGAGGCCGATCAGGTGTGGGCGGCGGCGCATGTCGACGAGGATTGGAACATCGAGCAGTGGGGCCTCGATGAGGAGGCCGCCGCGCGCCGCGCCGCCAAGCAGGCGGAGTTCGCCGCCGTAGCCCAGGTGATCGCGGCGCTGGGTTCCCGGAGAAGTTAACGACGGGTTTACGTCCCTCGCTTAGTCTGGGCGGATCGCACTCAGCGCAGCCGCCCGCAAAGGACAGCGATGGCGATTTCGGTCAATCCGAACCTTTCCCTCGTTGCGCTGCAAGGCGTGACCGCAGACGTGCTGCTGCAGCCCGGGTCGGTGCTGCAGGCCAAGGTGCTGTCGGTCGGCGATAACAACCAGGTTCGAATCGCGATCGGCGGCCAGACCGTCGAAGCCACTACGCAGGTCCCGCTGCAGGCCGGGCAGACGCTGCAGGTGTCGGTGTCGCAGACCGATGCCGGGGTGCGGCTCGCGATCGTCAATCAGCCGGTGACCACCACGACCGCGCAGGCGGCGCTGGCAGCGTCCGGCGCGGCGATCGACAGCGTTACGCTCGGGCCGCAGGCGATCGTGCTGACCTCGGCGCAGGCGGCGCCGAGCATCGTGCCGACCACGACCCAGGCGCTAACGCCGCAGCAGGCGGCCGCGGTGGCGACCGCCGCCGAAACCGCCGTTACGCAGCAGACCGGGCTGTCGGCGCTGTTTGCCAATCTCGGCGCTGTGGCGAATTCGAGCGGGCTGCCGGCGGCGGTGCGCGACGCCGCGGCGCAGGTGTTGGCGCAGCAGCTGCCGACCGCAGGCGGCCTGACCGGCGCCGGCATCCAGAAAGCGTTTCAGAATTCCGGGATCTTCCTGGAAGCCGCGCTGGCGAGCGGGACCGCCGGCGCCGGCACCGACCTGAAGGCAGCGCTGCTGGTGCTGCGCCAGGTGCTGACCACCGCGCTCGGGGCGGCGACCGCGCAGGCCGGCGGCACCACGGCGACGCCGGTGCTGCAGAACGGGCAGGGCACCTCGCTGCTGGCGCTCACCGCCAAGCTCGAGGCTGAGGCCAATCTGCTCGGCGCCACCACTTCGACCGCCGCCACGACGACCGCGAATGGCACCACCACCGCGCTGCCGCTGACCGCTTCGCCGACGCTGGCGGCGTCGGCCACCGCTGCGGGCGCGGCCGCAACTGCCAGCGCATCCACCTCCGAGCAATCGCTGGTGCAGAACGTCATCGCCCAGCTCACCGGCACCGCGACCTCCGCGACCGCGTCTACGACTCAGGCCCAGACCGCGGCGACCAGCACCGCGGCGACGCTGAGCGCGTTGCAGCAGGCGCTGCAGGCCGATCCGCAGACCGCGGCGGTGCTGGCCAAGGCCGGGCTCAGCAATCCGGTGCTGCTGTCGCTGCTGCCAGCGCTGACCGGTAACCGGGTCATCAAGGACGACAGCGGCATCGCCCGCACCAACACGCCGCCACCGCCGTTTCCCGGCGCGCTGCCGGCCGCCCAGCCGGTGATGCCGGCCAATCTGACGCCGCACGCCCCGGTCGATGCCAATTTGCGCCGGATTCTGACCGAGACCGAAGGCGCGCTGGCACGGCAGACGCTGCTGCAGGTCGCCTCCCTGCCGGATCGTGCCGACGCGGCACCGGCCCGGGTCGATGCCGCCCAGCCGCGCTGGGCGTTCGAGATTCCGCTCGCCACCCCGCAGGGAACGGCCGTGGCGCAGTTCGAGATTTCGCGCGACCGCGACGAAGCCGCTCAGGCCGCTGGCTCGTCCGGGACGGTGTGGCAGGCGCGGTTTTCGCTCGATGTCGAGCCGGCCGGGCCGGTGCACGCCCTGATTTCGCTGCGCGGCGAGAAGACCTCGGTGCGGCTGTGGGCGGAACGCCCCGCCACAACCGCTCAATTGCGCGCGGGCGCCGCCGACCTCGGCCGCGCGCTGGCTCGCGCCGATCTGGTCTCCGGCGATATCGTGGTGCGCGACGGCGCGCCGCCCGCACCACGCCCGGCGGTGGCCGGCCATTTCCTGGACCGCGCGCTGTGACCGCAACCGACACCAAGAACCCGCTCGCGATCGCGCTGCACTATGACTACGCCGGGGCCCCGCGCGTGGTCGCCAAGGGCAAGGGCGTGCTCGGCGCCAAGATCATCGAAGTCGCCAAGCAGCACGACATTCCCATCGAGGAGAACGAAGTGCTCGCCGGCGCGCTGTCGCACGTCGAGCTCGGCGACGAAATCCCCGAGGAGCTCTACAAGGCTGTCGCTGAGGTGCTTGCCTTCGTGCTGCGGCTGTCGGGGCGCGGCCCGGTGCGCTGAGCTGAGGCTCAGCGCGGCTGCGCCGGCGCCTTGCCGATCGGGCCGAGATGGGTGAAGCGGAAGCCGGTCTTGTATTTCAGGCCGTAGCCGAGCGCCCGGTCGAAGCCGATATGGGCCAGCCAGATCATCGCCACCGTGCCGGCATAGGGTACCACCAGCACGATCCCGGCGATCGCCAGCAGCAGCGGCCCGATGGTCGAATGCAGCACGTTATAGACCACCGCGCCGACTTTGGGCCCGGCCAGATAGCCGAGGAAGCCGAGGTCGGGCGCGAAAAACAGCAGCGCATACAGCTCCCAGGGCGCGTCCGAGATCACATAGAACAGCGTGCAGCCGGCAAACACCGCCAGCCCCTCGGCCCGCAGCACGGTCAGGATGCCGCCGCTGGCCACGGACGGATCGGCGGAGGGCAGGGCGGCGGTCATCGGTCGGCTCCAGCTGGCGGCCCCGCGATATACAGGGCTCGCAGCCGAAGCCGCCATCGCGGTTTCGCATCCGGCCGATGCAGATTTGGGGGCGGTGTCCGGATGCCGTCCTCAGGTCGCGGCCGAACCGGCTCAGGACACGCCAAAAGGGCTAGGCCGGTTCGGTCCAAGGCGGTTTCCTCCTGCGAGGCGCCCTGCTAGAAGGCCTTGATTGTTGCGGTGAAAAGGGCAAAACCTCCGCACGCCCAACCAAGAAAAGAAAACCGGCTTATTGATCATGAAGCACATCCTGGAAGCATTGGACGAACGGCGCACGGCAGCCAAGCTCGGCGGCGGCGAAAAGCGCATCAATGCGCAGCACGCCCGCGGCCGGCTCACCGCACGCGAACGGATCGACCTGCTGCTCGACAAGCATTCGTTCGAGGAGATGGACATGTTCGTCCAGCACCGCTCGACCGAATTCGGGATGGCGAAGACCAAGATCCCCGGCGACGGCGTCGTCACCGGCTGGGGCACGGTCAACGGCCGCAAGGTGTTCGTATTCGCCAAGGACTTCACCGTGTTCGGCGGCTCGCTGTCCGAGACCCACGCGGCGAAGATCACCAAGATCCAGGACATGGCGCTGAAGGCGCGGGCCCCGATCATCGGCCTGTACGATGCCGGCGGCGCCCGCATCCAGGAAGGCGTCGCGGCGCTCGCCGGTTACTCCTACGTGTTCCGCCGCGTGGTGCAGGCCTCCGGCGTGATCCCGCAGATCAGCGTCATCATGGGCCCGTGCGCCGGCGGCGACGTCTATGCGCCGGCGATGACCGACTTCATCTTCATGGTGAAGAACACCAGCTACATGTTCGTCACCGGCCCGGACGTCGTGAAGACGGTGACCAACGAAGTCGTCACCCCGGAAGAACTCGGCGGCGCGTCGGTGCACGCCACCAAGTCGTCGATCGCCGACGGCGCGTTCGAGAACGACGTCGAGACCCTGCTGCAGATGCGCCGGCTGCTCGACTTCCTGCCGGCGAACTCCTCCGAAGGCGTGCCGGAATGGCCGAGCTTCGACGATATCGAGCGTGAGGACTTCTCGCTCGATACGCTGATCCCCGACAATCCGAACAAGCCCTACGACATGAAGGAGCTGATCCTCAAAGTCGTGGACGAGGGCGACTTCTTCGAGCTGCAGGACACCTTCGCCAAGAACATCATCACCGGCTTCGGCCGCATCGCCGGCCGCACGGTGGGCTTCGTCGCCAACCAGCCGATGGTGCTTGCCGGCGTGCTCGACAGCGACGCCTCGCGTAAAGCGGCGCGGTTCGTGCGGTTCTGCGACAGCTTCAACATCCCGATCGTCACCTTCGTCGACGTGCCGGGCTTCCTGCCGGGCACCGCGCAGGAATACGGCGGCCTGATCAAGCACGGCGCCAAGCTGTTGTTCGCGTTCTCGCAGTGCACCGTGCCGCTGGTCACCGTGATCACCCGCAAGGCTTATGGCGGCGCGTTCGACGTGATGGCGTCGAAGGAAATCGGCGCCGACATCAACTACGCCTGGCCGAGCGCGCAGATCGCCGTGATGGGCGCCAAGGGCGCGGTCGAGATCATCTTCCGTCAGGACATGGACGATCCGGAGAAGATCGCGGCGCGGACCAAGGAATATGAGGACCGCTTCCTGTCGCCGTTCATCGCTGCCGAGCGCGGCTATATCGACGACGTGATCCTGCCGCACGCCACCCGCCGCCGCATCGCCCGCGCGCTGGCGATGCTGCGCGACAAGAAGATGGAAATCCCGCAGAAGAAGCACGACAACATGCCGCTGTAACGGCATCGGCTCGTTCGAGTTTGGAAAAGGGCGGTGATCGCGACACGATCACCGCCCTTCGTGTTTGAAGGGGCCGCGAAGCTCCTCGCCTGGCTGATTGGTCGGTCCAACCAGGATGCGGACTCACAAGAACGCAGCCATCGGCTCAGATGTCTGGTATCCGTGAGCATCGTCACGGCTTGATGAAATGATGTCCGGATGAGAATTCTGATTTTTGGCTTGGGCTATTCGGCGAGCTACATCGCCCAGCATTTGCAGGGCGCGGGGATCGAGGTCACTGCAACCGTCAGAACAACCGCCAAGGCCGAAGAGTTGGGCCGGCGCGGGATCACTGCGCGGTTGTTTTCATCCTCTTTTGTCGATCCTCTGATCGCTGATGATATCAAGTCGAGCGACGCCATTCTGTCGTCGATCCCTCCGAATGAATCCGGCGATCCGGTTCTCTCGTCCTTCACTCGCGCGATCGCCAGTGATTCCAGGTCGCGGTGGATCGGCTATCTCTCGACGATCGGCGTGTACGGTGATCACCTCGGCAATTGGGTCGACGAAACAACGCCTGCGACCTCCGAAAAACCCCGCTCGCAACTCCGGATCGCCGCCGAGCAGCGCTGGCTGGCGTTAGGCGCGCAAGTTTTTCGTCTGTCCGGGATCTACGGCCCGGGCCGAAACCAGCTGGAGAAGCTCGCAGCCGGAACGGCGACGCGTATCATCAAGCCCGGCCAGGTCTTCAATCGAATTCACGTTGCCGATATCGCCGCGGTGGTCGCTGCGTCACTTTCGCGGCCGCGACCGGGCGCCATTTACAATGTCACCGACAATGAGCCGGCACCGCCGCAGCAGGTCGTCGAATACGCTGCGAAACTATGCGGACGAACACCGCCTCCTGAAATTGCTTTCGAGCGCGCCGATCTGTCCCCGATGGCGCGCAGCTTCTATCTGGAGAATTGCCGGGTCCGCAACGATCTGATCCGCACGGAGTTGGGTGTTACATTGGCCTATCCATCCTATCGGGAAGGACTCGTGGCCTTGCGAGCGCTTGGGGAGGGGCCAGCTTAGTGGGCGGAGAGCTTTGATAGCGGAGCCTGGCGCCCCGTGTAAGCTGGTTGAGCCGCGTCCTCGAGCCGAATTCGGGACTGCGCTGCCTTAAGGGCGACAAGCAAGCGTAGCCTGGATGAGCGAAGCGACATCCAGGTTTGGCGCACCCGCATGTCGCTGCGCTCATGCGAGCTACCGAGGGCTATTGACGGCGACTGAACCACCGCCAACCCTTCGCCATCACCCCGGCGAATACAAACAGCCCGAAGGCCACCACAAGGGCGGCGGCGATGAGGGCGAGCGTGAACTGGATTGGGTCGCTGTCGAAGCTGATCAGCCGGGCGTAGCCGGTGTCGAGGCCGCTGATGCGGGTGGAGATCTGTCCGATCGCCAGGCCTTGATACAGGCGGGATGCGGCCAGCGCCGTCGCCAGCGCAACCAGCGGCAGGCCGACGGCCAGCGTCGCGATGGTCTTCAGCACCTGCCCCCCTGTCCTCACGGCTGGCAATCTTGCACGCACCGGCAAAGGCTGCAATCGTGCGGCGAGGCCCGCTTACTTTCGCGCCCAGCTTCGCTCCAGAAACGCGAACAGCCGCCGCTCCGAATCCGCGACCACGTCCGGCTGATAGCGGTAGGCAACGTGGTTGCCGCGGACATCGGTCTTGCTCCGCCCGTCGAGCTGCTGGCAGTCCCAGCAATGCGTCGTGCCGGCATAGACGTGCCACTCCACCGGGGCGCCGGCGGCCTTGAGCGGCGTCAGCTTGTCGATGCATTCGGCGGCGGGCGTCTCGGTGTCGGCTTCGCCCATCATCAGCAGCAGCGGCTGGGCGATGTCGGGGCCGACCAGCTCGTAGTCGCGGCCGCCGGGCGGCTTGATGCGGAAGCAGCCAGGATAGAAGCTAGCGACGGCCGCAAAGCCCGGTCCCGTTCCGAAGGCGTCTATATAGTGCCGGCGCGCGGCCAACAGGCCGACCATGCCGCCCCAGGAAAACCCGACCAGCGCAACTCGTTTGGGATCAACAAAGGGCTTTCGGCGCAAATGCTGCGCCGCCTGCAACGCGTCCTTGGCGCCGCGCACGAGATTGACCCCGGCCTTCGGGCCATAGCACACGCTGGTGACGCCGCGCGCGCTGAACGCATCGAGCAATAGAACCGCGTAGTTTCGCGCGACCGCCCGCCGCGCCCAAGCCGCAACCGCACTATTTAGTCCAGCGCATTGATGCAGCAGCACTAGCGCGGGAAATGGCCCGTCGCCGGACGGCTTCAGCAGCGCCATGCGCGGCGCGGTAAGCGCATCGATCGCCTCGGCGCGATCAGGCAGCGCCAGGTCATCGGCGAAGGATGCCGCTCGCTGCACGATGTCGTGCGGCAGCACGAGCGTATCGGCGTCCTCTCCCGCTGCCGCCGGCTGCGCCAGCGCGAGGATAATCCAGGCGGCACCTAACAGCATCGGCAGGAGCACTTCCTGTCCTCCAGCGGTCCGGTTCCCCACTCCGAACCAGGTTCGTCGCGCACAAGGCACCCGACGATCACCACGATTGTTCCGGATTTTCGGAATTACCGGGTCGCTATTTCGCTTGTGATCGAAAGCAGGGTGTCGCTAGAATACTTGTATTTTAGAGAATGCATTTGTCGAAAGCAGCGCCATGCAACAGCAGGCCCTCCTCCTCCGCAAGTGCCATGTTGGCTCAAGGCTCCGCCGCCGTCTCCTCGCGGCCGGCTTAATTAGTATCGCAAGCTCGCCGGCACTCGCCCTGACCAAGGAAGCCGCTGTGGAACAATGCCGCATGTCGGTCGGCCGTCCGATCGTGATGGAGTGCATGCGCAGCGGCGGCGGTCTCGAAGCGTGCCGCGCGCGGGCGACGCCGCGGGTACGCGCCTGCGTGATGGCAGCGATGCAATCCGCCAACGGGCGGGCTAATGTGGCGGTAGCGATCCCGACCGAAGCTGCCCCCAAACTGCCAACCGGCACCGCCGCCAGTGCAGGCTTCGTCGCGCCGCCCCGCACCATCGCCGACATCACCGCCATTCTCGATAGCGAGAAGCCGAACGCCGCCAAAATCGCCGAGGTCAAGGCTGCCGCCGACGCGATTCCAACAGGGAAGGAATCGAAGGCGGAGTTGGCCCAGTTCTATTTCGACCGCGCGAATGCCCGCGCTCAGCTTGGCCGTCTGGCCGACACGCTGGCCGACGCCGACAAGGCGATCGAAGTCGGCCGCGGCGCGGCGAGCCCTAACCTCATGGGTCGCTTGATCCAGCTCGCCGCCCTCCAATACGCCAGCGCCGGCGATCCGAAGAAGGCGCTCGACCTCTATCTGCGCCAGAACAAGGAGATCGGCACTCAGGCTGGCTCCAAAGGGTATCAATTCGGGGCCAACCGCAGCATCGCACAATTCTTGATCCAGCTGGGCGACATCCCGCAGGCGGAGGCCTATCTTCGCCGTAACGATGCGCTGATTAAAGAAGCGCGGACCAGCTTCCTGCCCGGGTGGCGCAAGTCCTACGCCGTGTTTGGCCAGAGCTGGGAAGCCGAAATCGAGACCGGCCGCGCCCTGCTGTTCGAGGCTCGCGGCCAGATCCGCGAGGCCGAGTCTGCCTATCGGCTCGGCGAGCAACGACGGAGGGCCGCTATCAAGCCGCTCCTCGGCTCGGAAAACCCGCCATCTGAATCGCAATTACTGCAGGCGGTCGATCTCACCATCATTAGTCAGGCGCGGACCAAGGCGCGACAAGGCCGGCTCGCCGAGGCCGAGACCGATGCCCGCCGCGCGCTGCTGTCGCGCTTGAAGGACACTGGCAAGTACAACCC
>NZ_QTKI01000137.1:0-11073 GCF_010820945.1 Rhodopseudomonas sp. BR0C11 | reverse complement strand
GACGTGGTCGGCCAGGATCACATCCTCGGCCCGGACGGCGCGCTGACACGGATGCTGCAGACCCGCACACTCGGTTCGCTGGTGTTCTGGGGCCCGCCCGGCACCGGCAAGACAACGGTGGCGCGGCTGCTTGCCGACGCCACCGAGCTGCAATTCGAACAGATCTCGGCGGTGTTCTCCGGCGTCGCCGATCTGAAGAAGGTGTTCGACGCCGCGCGCGCCCGCCGCGAGATGGGCAAAGGCACGCTGCTGTTCGTCGACGAGGTGCACCGCTTCAACAAGGCGCAGCAGGACTCGTTTCTGCCGGTGATGGAAGACGGCACCGTGGTGATGGTCGGCGCCACCACCGAGAATCCGTCGTTCGAACTCAACGCGGCGCTTTTATCCCGCGCGCGCGTGCTGATCTTCAAGCCGCTCGACGCGGCCGCAATCGAGCAACTCTTTGCCAAGGCGGAAGCCGCCGAGGGCCGCAAGCTGCCGCTCGACGACGAGGCGCGGGCGGTGCTGGCGCGGATGGCAGACGGCGATGGCCGCGCCTCGCTGACGCTCGCTGAGGAAGTTTGGCGCTCGGCCCGCGAGGGCGAAGTATTCAATGCCGCGCAGCTTCAGGAGATCCTGCAGCGCCGCGCGCCGATCTACGACAAGAGCGCCGACGGCCACTACAATCTGATCTCGGCGCTGCACAAGTCGGTGCGCGGTTCCGATCCGGATGCGGCGCTGTACTATCTGTGCCGGATGCTCGACGCCGGTGAGGACCCGCTGTTCCTGGCGCGGCGAGTGGTGCGGATGGCGGTCGAAGACGTCGGGATGGCCGATCCGCAGGCGCTGGTGATCGCTAACGCCGCCAAGGACGCTTACGATTTCCTCGGCAGCCCGGAGGGCGAGCTGGCGATCGCGCAGGCGGTGATCTACGTCGCCACCGCGCCGAAATCGAATGCGGCCTATACTGCCTACAAATCGGCGATGCGGCTCGCCAAGCAGGCCGGCTCGCTGCTGCCGCCCAAGCACATCCTCAATGCCCCGACCGGGCTGATGAAGAACGAAGGCTACGGCTCGGGCTATCAGTACGACCACGACACCCCGGAAGGTTTCTCCGGCCAGGACTACTTCCCGGAAACGCTCGGCCGCCAGACCTTCTACGATCCGCCCGACCGCGGCTTCGAGCGCGAGATCCGCAAGCGGCTGGACTATTGGGCCAAGCTGCGCGCGGCTAAGGGCGGTTAGTTCGCAAATTGTTCGCAGTTGCGGCGAGTTCCAAGTACCTAAACCACCATTGAAATCTGCGTATTAGTTGCATTCAAGCGCCGAGAGGCGGGGTGTTGGCCGCTTAGCGCACGCGAAGCCCGAATGCCGACGTCCCCGGCCGCTTTGGCTGGCTGATCTTTCCAAACCGGAAACCAATAGGTTCGGATTGTCACAGCGCGGTCATTTTACCGCTGCGTGCAAAGCCAATGTTAAAAAGCCGCTGGTTGATTAGCTGGCGTGAAGATCAGCCGCATTTCCCATCACCGATAGTTTGCCGCATGACCCGTGCCGACAGCAGCTTCAAGGCGATCGCTCTCGCCAAGGCCCAGGCCCGCACGGCGCTGCGCAATGTCCGGCTCACCTTGATCTCCAACATCGCGATCGCGCTGTCGCTGGCGGCGCTGCTGTATCGCGAGAACGGCGAGACGCCGATCCTGTGGTGGCTCGGCGTCGCGATCTCGCTGGCGCTGTTTCGTGCCTGGTGGGTGTCGCGATTGGCAAAGAGCGGGGCGGTCGAGACCGCGCCGTATCAGGTACTGCGCCATTTGACACTGCTGGCGCTCGCCAGCGGTCTGTTGTGGGGCTTCGTGCCGGCCGCGGTCGGCCTGTTCACGGCGTATCAAGGCATCGACTACGTCACCTTCATCATGATCGGCGCCACCACCGGCGCGATCATTCAGGGCGCCGCCTATTCCCCCGTCGCCCTCGCGTTTGCGACGCCGGTGATGGCGGCGACGCTGTTCCGGATCATGATGTCCGGCAACAGCTCCGACTACATCATCTTGTTCGACGGGGTGTTCCTCACCTTCATGTTGTTTCGCGCCGCGATCGGCGGCGAGCGTGAGTTCACCGCCAGCCAGATGACCGCGCTGGAGGCGACCGATCTCGCCAATTCGCTGGCGAGCGCCAACAACGAGGTGCTGAGTTCGAACCGCGCGCTGGAGCAGATCGCGCGAGCCGATCCGCTCACCGGACTGGCCAACCGCAGTCACTTCCGCGACGCCGCGGCGGCTGCGTGCCGCTCGGGGCAGGGCGTCGCCTTCGTGCTGTTCGACGTCGATAACTTCAAGACCATCAACGACACCCGCGGCCACGACGCCGGCGACCGCGTCATCGCCGCGGTGGCCGAACTCTTGCGCTCATCCTGCGGGCCGCACGATCTGCCGGTGCGGCTCGGCGGTGACGAGTTCATCGTGGTGCTGCAGGGCGACGACGTCGCCGCGCGGGCGCTGGCTCTGGCGCGGCGGCTGAGCGGCGCGCTGACGCGGCCGCTGCGGGTCGCGGGCCAGCCGCTGGCGATCAGTTGCTCGATCGGCATCGCGGCGCATCCGGGCGGCCCGATCGATGTCGAGGACGTGTTCTCCCGCGCCGACGCGGCGCTGTACCGCGCCAAGGACGACGGCCGCGCCTGCATCCGGCTGTTCGACGCGCGGATGCAGGAAGAGTTTCTGCTGCAGCGCTGCATCGACGGCGATCTGCCGGGCGCGCTGGCGCGGGGCGAACTGCATCTCGAATTCCAGCCGCAGGTCGTGCTCGCCACCGGACAGGTGGTCGGGTTCGAGGCGCTGCTGCGCTGGCGCCATCCGACCGCCGGGCTGATCCCGCCGCCGGACATCATTCACGCCGCGATCCGGCTGCAGCTCTCGGCGCGGCTGCTGTCGTTCATCGGCGATGCGGCGTGCGACTTCCTGCGTGCGCTCGACGCCAGCGGCGCGCCGCCGGTCAATGTCGCGGTCAACGTCTCGCCGCGCGAGCTGACGCTGCATTCGCCGGCCAAGATCCTGATGGATCTGACGCAGCGCCATGGCATCGATCCGCGCCGGATCGAGATCGAGATCACCGAAGAAGCGCTGTTCGATCCTAAGCAATGCGCCCGCGAATTGCAGCGCATCGAGCATTACGGCTTTGGGCTGGCGATCGACGATTTCGGCGTCGGACACTCGTCGATCTCCAATCTGATGAGCGTGGCGCTCGACACCATCAAGATCGACCGCTCGTTCGTGCACGGCGTCAGCGCCAACCGCCAGAACCAGCAACTGATCGCCGCCATCACCGCGGTAGCGCGGCCGCTCGGCCACCGCATCATCGCCGAGGGCGTCGAAAGCCAGGGCGAAGCCGAGACGCTGCGGATGCTCGGCTGCTCCTACGGCCAGGGCTGGCTGTACGGCCGTCCGATGCGCGCCGCCGACGCAGTGGCGTGGCTCGCCGGCCTCGACGAGGAGCGGTGCAGCGAGCGGCAGCTCGCCTAGGCTTGATGCCGCGCCGCAGCCGCCGCATGGTTCGCCGTAACCGATCACACGCAGAAGGAGAACCGCGCGATGAAGTCGTATCGCAAGGAACTGTGGTTTCAGACCCCGGGGCGGCGGGCGTTCATCAACATCACCGGCGAAGTCGAGCAGGCGTTGCGCGACAGCGGCGTGCGCGAGGGCTTGGTGTTGGTCAACGCCATGCACATCACCGCGTCGGTGTTCATCAACGACGACGAGAGCGGCCTGCACGCCGATTACGAGAAGTGGCTCGAACAGCTCGCGCCGCACGAGCCGGTGTCGTCCTATCGCCACAACCGCACCGGCGAAGACAATGCCGATGCGCATATGAAGCGCCAGGTGATGGGCCGCGAAGTGGTGGTGGCGATCACCGAGGGTCGGCTCGATTTCGGCCCCTGGGAACAGATCTTCTACGGCGAATTCGACGGCGGCCGCCGCAAGCGGGTGCTGATCAAGATCATCGGCGAGTAAGATGATACAGCGGCTGCGCGCAAGACCCGGTTAGTTCCGGTTTCCCATCCTCCCTGGAAAAACAAAAGCGATCACCGCATCGCAACAAACAACAGGGAGAGAACGGATGAGGAGTCTTCGGCTCTGGCTCGGCGCTGCCGTCGCGGCGGCGCTTGCCACCACGGTGCAGGCGCAGCAGAACGCGCCCGGCGTCACCGCCACCGAGATCAAGATCGGCAACACCATGCCGTATAGCGGCCCGGCCTCGGCGCTGAGCTCGACCGGCAAGGCGATCGCCGCCTATCTCGACCAGGTCAACGAGCAGGGCGGCGTGAACGGCCGCAAGATCACGATGATCTCGCTCGACGACGGCTTCTCGCCGCCAAAGACCATGGAGGCGACGCGCCGGCTGGTCGAAGGCGACGGCGTCGCGTTCATCGCCGCCACCATGGGCACCGCGCCGAGCTCGGCGATCGCCAAATATCTCAACACCAACAAGGTGCCGCAGATCTTCCTGATCAGCTCGGCGTCGAAGTGGAACGACCCCGCCAACATGCCGTGGTCGATGGCGCTGCCATGGGCGCCGAACTACATGAGCGAGGCCAAGATCGAAGTCGCCTATGCGCGCGCCAAGAACCCCAACGCGCGGTTCGCGGTGCTGTATCAGAACGACGACGCCGGCAAAGACTTCATGCGCGGCGTCAAGGATGCCCTCGGCCCCGACGCCGACAAGGCGATCGCGCTGGCGTCGAGCTTCGAGGTCTCCGATCCCACCGTCGACTCCCAGGTGCTGACGCTCGCCAACACCAAGGCCGACGTGTTCATGATTTACAGCGTCACGCCGCGCGCCTGCGCCCAGGCGCTGCGCAAGGCGCATGAGATCGGCTGGCGGCCGATCCGCTTCCTCGCCAGCGGCTGCGCCAACAAGGCGACCGTGATGGACCCGGCCGGCGTCGACGCCGGCAAGGGCGTGTTGTCGCTCGGCTCGCTGAAGCCCTATGTGGCCGAGCCGAAGGACGACAAGGCGATGAGCGCCTATATCGCGTTCATGAAGGCGCGGCTGCCGGGCCTCGACCCGAACAATATCGGCACCGTGTACGGCTACACGGTGGGCGAAGCGCTGGTGGCGCTGTTGAAGCAGTGCGGCAACGATCTGTCCCGCGACAACATCATGCGGCAGGCGGCGAATATGAAGAACGTGCCGCTGTCGCTGCTGCTGCCCGGCATCACTCTGAATACCTCGCCGACCGACTTCCGCCCGATCAAGGACGGCTACCTGCTCGAATTCAACGGCAACGACTGGGTGGTGGTCAGCGAAATGCTGCGCGGCACCTGAGGCCCGCGCCGTAGCCGGCTGCAGCCCGCATCAGCGCAGCGATAGGCGGGGATCGGACTTCCCACGGGTTCGGTCCCCGGATTTCGCGCCGCTGCATCCGGGCTACTCGGCGTGTTGTACGACCTTGCTACTTCCCGATCAGCTCGCGGATCCGCGCCGCCAGCGTGTCGACCGCGAACGGTTTGGTGAGCACTGCCATGCCGGGTTCAAGCTGGCCGTTGTTGAGCAGCGCGTTCTCGGCGAAGCCGGTGATGAACAGCACGTTGAGCCCGGGGCGGATCTGGCGGGCGGCGTCGGCGAGCTGGCGCCCGTTCATGCCGCCGGGCAGGCCGACGTCGGTGACGAGCAGGTCGATCCGCGCGTCGGACTGCAAGAGCTTCAGGCCGCCGACGCTGTCGGAGGCTTCCAGCGCGGTGTAGCCGAGGTCTTCGAGCACGTCGGCGACCAGCATCCGCACCGTGGGTTCGTCGTCGACCACCATCACGGTCTCGCCGGTCTGGGCGAACGGGATCTCGGTGGAGTCGGGGAAGCGCTCGTCCTCGGCGGCCTCGCCGCGGTGCCGCGGCAGATAGATGCACACCATCGTGCCCTGGCCGACCTCGGAATAGATCCGCACCTGGCCGCCGGATTGCTGCGCGAAGCCGTAAATCATCGACAGCCCGAGCCCGGTGCCCTGGCCGATCGGCTTGGTGGTGAAGAACGGATCGAACGCCTTGGCGATCACGTCCGGCGTCATGCCGGTGCCGGTGTCGGAGACGCACAGCGAAACGTATTGCCCGGGCGGGATGTCGTACAGCCGCGACTGCGCCCGGTCGATCCAGCGGTTGCCGGTCTCGATCGTGATCTTGCCGCCGCTGGGCATCGCGTCGCGGGCGTTGATACACAGATTGAGCAGCGCGCTTTCGAGCTGCGGCACGTCGACCAGCACGCTCCACAGCCCGGCGGCGCCGACATGCTGCACGTCGATGCCGGGGCCGACGGTGCGCTGGATCAGGTCGATCATGCCGCTGACCAGCCGGTTGACGTTGGCGGCGGTCGGCGTCAGCGTCTGGCGGCGTGCGAAGGCGAGCAGGCGGTGGGTCAGTGACGCGGCGCGCTTCACCGCGCCTTGCGCCGCCACCACGTATTTGTCGATCTCGCCGATGCGGCCCTGGCGGATCCGCGAACTCATCAGTTCGAGACTGCCGGAGATGCCGGCGAGCAGATTGTTGAAGTCGTGCGCCAGCCCGCCGGTGAGCTGGCCGACGGCTTCCATCTTCTGCGACTGGCGCAGCTGTTCGGCGGAGCGCAGCAGCTCGGCGCGGGCTTCGGCGACGCGCTGCTCCAGCGTCTCGTTCAGCGCGCGCAGCTCGGCGATGGCGCGGTCGCGCTCGGCCACCAGCGCGCGGCGATCGTCGACATCGATCAGCACGCCGGGAAAGCTCAGCGGCGTGCCGTCTGGGCCGTGCTCGACGCGGCCGTTGGCCTCGAGCCAGTAGTACTTGCCGTCGGCGCGGCGCACCCGGTACTGATGCGCGTAAGGCCCGCCGCGCTTGACCGCTTCCTCGATCGCGGCGGCGAGGCCGGCCTGATCGTCGGGATGCACGGTGGCGACGACCTGCGCCAGGCTGAGACCGTCGCGGCCGAGCGCCGGATCGAGCCCGAACGCGCGCGCAAACGCTTCGTCGACGGTGAAGCGGTCGCTCGGCAGGTCCCACAGCCAGGTGCCGATGATCGCGCCGGCGGCGAGCGCGAGCTGCACCCGCTGCACGTTCTCTCGCGCCAGCTTCTCGCTGTCGCGCAGCGCCGCCTCGGCGCGCTTGCGCGCGGTGATATCGCGGAACAGCACCGAGACCTGGCGCAGTTCGGGCGGCTCGATCCGCGTCGCCGATACTTCGATGATACGGTTCACCGCGATGAACTCGCGCTCGAAATGGATCGGGCGGCCGGTCAGCAGCACGCTGCGATACAGCTCCGCCCAGCCTTCGGCCTCGTCGGGCACGAGATCGCGCAAGGTGCGGCCGATGATGTTGGGAATTCCGGTCTGCTTCTCGTAGCCGGCATTGGCTTCGATATGGCGATAGTCGCTGAGCGGACCGTGCGGGCCGTCGAAGAATTCAATGATGCAGAAGCCGTCGTCGATCGCTTCGAACAGCGCACGATAGCGCGCCTCGCTCTGGCTGACCGCGGGACTGGAGGGGGACTGCATCGGGATCGACAACCGGCGAGCGTGACACGAACTGTGCGATACAGGACGGGAAGGGCGGCCGCGTTGTTGCGGCCGGCCCGTGCGGTGACCGCTCGGGCGCGGCTGCTTGCATTACTCTCCGAATTGCGAGGGTTTGTCAAAGCTGCTTGACACACGCGGCACCCCGCGGCGCCGGGCCGCGGAGTGATGTCACGTCACATCGTGTCAGCCTTCGAAGCCGACGAACCGCGCGGCGTCGCGCACTGGCTTGCGCTCCGACACCACGGCGTTGGCGGGGAACTCGTCGTCCGGCCAGCCGAGCGCGATCGCCTTCATGATCACCTGATCGTCGGCGATGCCGGCATGTTCGCGCACCACCGGTGATTGCATGATGCCCTGGCTGTTGATCACAGCACCTAAGCCGCGCGACCATGCGGCGTTGACCAGCGCGTTGGTCACCGCGCCGCAATCGAACGCGGTGTCGTCGCTGTCGCTCAGCACGCGGTCATAGGTGATGATGATGCACACCGGCGCATCGAACTGGCGAAAGCCGCGCAGCACCCAGTCCTGCCGCTTGGCCTGATCGTCGCGCGCGATCCCCATCGCCGAGAACAATTGCTTGGCCACCGTGACCTGCCGCTCGCGATGCGGGCCGGCGAACGGCTGCCCGATCCGGAATTCGCGGCTGTGCGGCACGCCGGCGAGATTGCGCTCGGTGTTGCCGGCGCGGATGCGGTCGAGCGGCTCGCCGGTGAGCACGGTGAAATTCCACGGCTGGCTGTTCATCGAGGAGGGCGCCCGCATCGCCAGTTCGAGGATTTCCTCGATCAATTCCCGCGGCACGGGATCAGGCTTGTAGCCGCGGATCGAGCGGCGGCCGCGGACCACGTCGTCGTATTGCATGCGTCTGGTTTCCCCCAAGAGCTTGTGATTGGCGGCGATCTTCTGTGGTTTGCGAGGCTCGCGCAAGACGATGCTGCGAATTGCCAAACGCGAATGCAGCTCGTCGCGCGAGGTTCGCCTCGGCCCATTCCGAAGACCAAGCGATGCTACCCGCCGATGACGCCCTTCAGGCCGGTGTAGAGCGATCCGACGCCGGTGGCTACCACACCAGCGAGGGGGCCGGCGGTCTGCAGCAGATCCTGAATCATCCGCGCCCGGCGGCGCAGCTGATCTTCGCCGACGTGTGGGCCGAGGAGTCGGGCCACGCGGAACGCAGCGGCGTTAGGTTTGCCAGTCTGCGTCAGGGTCGTCGGCAGTACGCGGAACACCGTGAGGCCGAGGATGTGTCCTGACAAGAAGGCGAGCAATATGCTGGCGCCGTATTCGATCACTTCGCGCCACTCCACCCACACCGTCGGTAGGATCGGCACGTTGTCGTGCAGTCCGGTCACCATCAGCATCGATAGCACGCTGACCAGTGAGGTGCAGAAGCCGAGCAGCGCGGCGCCAAGCAGTCCGACCTTATGGATCGGATAGGTGGCAACTCCGAACAGCAAGGGGATCGCCACCGAGGCGATACGCAGCCACACCGGAGACACGTCGAGGACGATGGTCACCATCCAATGCGCGCCGACCAACAGCAGGACCGGCAGCAGCATGTAGATGAACGTGTGGAGGCCGTAGTAGCGCAGCGGATGTGCCAATCGTTCGAGGGTTACGCGGGCGCGATCGAGCTGGCGCTGTAGATCGTCAAGTTCGGAGACCAGCTCCTCGATCTCCAGCAATGTCGGTCGGACGTAGCGGAGGTCGCGCGAACAGTTCTTGCAGGCAATCGCCTCATCCTTGATGGTCTCTACGCAGAACGGGCATTCCATCAGATGTCTCGTCGGGTCTTTGAAGGACGCAGGGCGTCTATCTGCTCGCAGACTCTCCGCAACTCCTCCCGCAGCGCGTCGCGCTTGCTGGCGAGCTGGTCACGCTCCGTAATCAGAGAGGCGGGGATCGCGATGTCGCGCGAACACACGCTGCACACCAGCACATCCGGCGGGTTCTGGCTCTGGCAGTAGAAGCAAGTGATCATTTGCTGGCGATCAGGGTGAGACCTTGAGCACGAAGCTGGTCGTACCTGGGCGCCCATCGGAATCCTTTAGGTCGACTCGCAGCATGTGTTCGCCCTGCGGTAGCTCGGCATCCGGTATGTCGATGCCGTTGGCCTGGATGAACGGCTTTAACCGCGGCGTCAGATCGACGTTCGGTGTACGCAGATAAGTCACCTTCACCGAATCCGGATCGATCTTGGTCCCGCCGAAGGACTCGAATTTCAAATGGAGCCTCGTCGGCGAGTGCACGGTATCGCCATCCGCGACGAACTGGATCTTGGGTCCGCGCAGGATGCCGCGGCGGTCGGCCGCGACCGCGCCCTTGGGCGGCGGCAGCTTGGCTTCGTCCTCGGTGATCAGGACCTGACCGGCCATCCCCGGGCCGGCCATCGGAGCAAGAGCGATGCAGGCGACGAGGCCGCGTAGCAATGTCTTCAAGGCAGTATCTCCCGTCAAAAACCGATCGTCAGCGAACACCGCCGTCTCCGATGATGGTGTATGGCGCCCAGAACAGCGGATGGGCGTAGGTGAAATCGGTTTTGCCGTCGCTGCCGACATGGCCGGGGCCGTCGACCAGCGCCATCATCGCCTGCCGCAGGGCTTCGCTGCGCGCCAGCTTGGCGTCACCAGCCTGGCGCTTGAACAAATCGGAGACGAGTTCACGCGCCGACTGCGAGTGTACTGACCAGTTGGTAACGAGCAGGGCTCGCGTGCCGGCGTAGAAGAACGCTCGGCCGAGACCTGAGGCGGCCTCGGCACCGGCGCCGGCGGCCGCGCCGGTGTTGCAGGCCGATAGAACCACCCAGTCCGCATCTAGCTTGAGGCCGAGGATTTCCTCGATGGTCAGCAGCCCGTCGCCGCTGTCGCCAGTGACGGAAGGCGACGACAGCGCCAGCGCCGGCTGCTGCAGCCCGTTGAGCTCGCCCGGGACGAGGCCGTGGGTAGCGAAGGCCAGGACCTTGAAGCCGGACAGGTTCATCGACTTCACGGTCTTCTCTGAGGCGTCCTTGCCGAGGAATAGCACTTTGGACGGATCGGCCTGCAGCGCCAGCGCGATCGATTTGAGCTCGTCGGACGTATCGGGGAGTCGCGGCAGCAGGCCGATTTCGGCGCTGTCGACACCGTCGAGCTTTGGGCTGTTGCGCCGCCTCAGCGGGCCCCCGCGCGTCAGCGTTTCGGGCGCCGTGTTGCCGCCGACATCAGCAACCTTGACCGTGGCGGCTTCCGCCGCCTGTTCCGTGTTGAAGTAGGGATCGCCAAAAGCCACTAGGTCGCCGCGATCCGGTTTGCTGGCCGGCAATTGCCGCAGCGTTCGCAGCGCCGCGGCAGACGGCACAGTGGTCACCGCATGGCTACGCGCCAGCCATGGTACGTCGCGGTAGGAGGCGAACAGAGGATCGGCATCTGGAGCGGCTTCCGCCGGCGCGACCGGCAGCAGTGACAGGGGCAACAGGCCTAGCGCGCCATTAGTGACCACGATCAGCTTCTTCGCGGGCTTCCAGCCGCTTTCGACCGGCTGCAGGAGGAGCGCGTAGAGTTCGTAGCCGAGCTTGAGGTCGAACCCGG
>NZ_QTKI01000136.1:0-11080 GCF_010820945.1 Rhodopseudomonas sp. BR0C11 | reverse complement strand
TGGACACCCGCCCGGCGCGCAGGCCGGCGACCAGCGCGCCGGCGTAGAGCTGCACGAAGGTCAGCCCGAGCAGCAGCAGTGCGGTCGCTTTCAGCCGCGTCGGGGCGGTCGCGCGCGCCCGGTCCGACAGCCGGCGCAACGTCCAGACGATTGCGGCGTAGATGAGCAGCGCCAACGACAGATGCGTGGCGAGCCGCACCTGCGACACTTCGGTCCGCTGCGACAGGCCGGATGCCACCATCCACCAGCCAACCGCGCCCTGCAGCGCGCCGAGCGCGAAGATGATCCACAGCGCCCGCTTCCACTGCGGGCCGATCGCGCCGCGCCACAGGAACCAGAGGAACGGCAGCAAATAGACGATGCCGATGACCCGGCCGAGCAGCCGGTGGCTCCATTCCCACCAGAAGATCGTCTTGAACTGATCGAGCGTCATGCCGGCGTTCAGTTCGCGATATTGCGGGATCTGCTTGTAGCCGTCGAACGCGGCGTGCCACTGCGCATTGGTGAGCGGCGGCAGCGTGCCGGTGACCGGCTTCCATTCGACGATCGACAGCCCGGATTCCGTCAGCCGTGTCGCCCCGCCGACCAGGACCATGACGGCGATCAGGGCGGCCACCAGGGTCAGCCAAATCCGTACGGCGCGAACTCGGGACGATGGCGGCGCCGCGGCGATGGTCATAAAGCATCCCTTGAACGGATTTTTCCGCACTCTATAGTCCGGCCGTTCTTACGCGCAAGGCGTTGCGAGAACGCATCAACGGCGTGTGAGCGAGGCATGAATATTCGAACCCGCAAATTGATTGGAACCGTCGGCCTGCTGCTGCTGGCGATCGTATGGTCGCTGACCGCGATGGCGTTCGCGCAGGCGCCGGTGATCGCAGATTCGAAATGGCTGCAGGCCGTGTACTACGTGGTCGCCGGCCTCGGCTGGGTGCTGCCGGCGATGCCGCTGGTCACCTGGATGTCGCGTCCCGATCCGACCGAATAAGCGACCCGCTGCAATTCAAAACAGAAACGCCGCCACCGGGACCACGGTGGCGGCGTTGTTGTTTCAGAGATGAGAAGCTCGGTTCAGAACAGGTAGTTGAACCGCAGCATCGCCTGGTGGCGCTCGAAATCGTCGAGATCGAGGTGGCGTGGATCTTTGCAGGCCTGGCCGGCGACCTGCGTGCTCCAGGTGCCCGACAGGCCGATCTTCTCGGTCAGATGCGCCGAGAACGTCGGGCCGATATACACTGCATCGCCGGAGAACCGGTCGAGCCCGAGGCCCTCATAGGCCCGCACGTAGCGTGCCTCGACGCCGAGGATCAGCGTCGGATTGAGCTTGTAGGATAGCGCGCCCTGCACGGCGAATTCGGAATCGTGCGACCAGGAATTGGCGAGATCGCGCGAGGCACCGCCGGAGTACCAGAGGTTGAACGCAGCGAACAGCGTGCCGCGGATCAGCTCCTTGTCCATCAGCGCGGCGAATTCGGTGCCGTAGATCTGCGCGTCGAAACCGGTGAGTTCATCGACCCGGTTCCAACCCGGCGCGGCGTGCAGCGTCAGCCCGAACGGCATCTCGTCGCGATCGAGCACCTTGTAGCGGAACTCCATCGACGCGCCGGCGATCGCGTTGCGCCGGTTATCGACCATGTCGGGGACGCCGCTGATCTGGGTCGAAGCGAAGCTGACGCCGGGAGCGATGCGGAAATTGTCGGTCAGCGTGAACTTGAATTGCGACAGCACGCCGACGCCGGTGTAGGAGCCGAACCGCCGTCCGAACCGGCCGACGTTCTCGATCTCGAGTTCGATCTCGCCCTTCTTCCCGATGTCCGAACCCATGCTGAAGCCGAAGATGTGCTCGGTATCGACATCGTCATGGTCGGCCTTGGCGGCAGGCCCCTGCTCCAGCGTCGGTCCCGCACCCCTTGCAGATGGGGTGGCCGTATAGGACAGCCAGCCCGGCAGTTCCTCCGCGGCGGCCGCCGGCATCGCCAGCGCCGCGGCGATCAACGTCGCCATCGCTGCAGTCAGCGTCGTCTTACAATCGGAAATTCGGCCGCAACGGCCGCGCCACTCGGCAATACGCGCAATCATTAGTCGCCCCCGATGAATTCCATCGGTCTACTAATTGCAATTGCGAATGCCTTTCGGTCAAAGCCTTTTGTTTACAGGCCCTGTAAATGCGAGGCGTCTGAAAATTGATCGATGACAATGATTAGTAGTTGCGTACCGCGGCAAGATGGCAACGTTCCGCGACGGACGCCGCAGCCGGCTAACGATCAGCACCTTGAGCGACGTCGGCGGTGCAATGTTGCCGAAGCGGTACTCATCTACGACCGCCGGCATCCGTGCCGGCACGCTGCAAAGGACCGGACATGACCAAGCCTGCCAAAATCAACATCGGTATCCCGGAAGACAAGCGCGAGAAGATCGCCGACGGCCTGTCCCGGCTGCTCGCCGATTCCTACACGCTGTATCTGATGACGCACAATTTCCATTGGAACGTCACCGGGCCGATGTTCAACACGCTGCATGCGATGTTCATGACGCAATACACCGAGCAGTGGACCGCGCTCGACCAGATCGCGGAGCGGATCCGCGCCCTCGGATTCCCGGCTCCCGGCACCTACAAGGAGTTCGTCAAGCTCGCCTCGATCGCCGAAGTCGAAGGCCAGCCTAAGGCGATGGAGATGGTGCGGCATTTGGTGACCGCGCAGGAAGCCACCGCGCGCACCGCGCGCGAGCTGTTCCCGCTGGTCGAAGATGCCAATGACCAGCCGACGGCCGACCTTTTGACTCAGCGTCTCGACGTCCACGAAAAGACCGCCTGGATGCTGCGCAGCCTGTTGGAAGACTGATCAGCCACCAAGTCGACTTGGGCGGTTCGCAGCGACGCTGCGGACCGCCTTTGCTTGTGAGAACCGCTATCGACTTTCGTCTCAAGGCGCGACCGCCGAACTCAAAAAGCCTTCTGCTGCAGCGACTTTTCGTCGTTTGTGAAGGTTATCCGACAGTCTTGCGATTGACCCGCATCAAAGATCGTTGCTGCGAATAAGAATTACTCTAGAGACCCTTCCGCATCGTCGCGGAGCGACCGTCGGTCCCCCCCTGCGATGCCATCCTGCCCCTGGGGGTTCTCATGAAAACCGCACAAGTGTTGCTCTTGGCGACGGCGCTCTCCGTCTCGTTGTCGCTCCCTGCCCGTGCCGCCACCGACGAGCCGATCTCTCCGATCAAGCCGGCCGTGGTGAAAGATCCGAACCTGGTCGAGCTCGGCAAGAAGCTGTTCTTCGATCCGCGGCTGTCGAAGTCGGGCTTCATCTCCTGCAACTCGTGCCACAACCTGTCGATGGGCGGCTCGGACAATCTGAAGACGTCGATCGGCCATAACTGGCAGAAGGGGCCGATCAACGCGCCGACCGTGCTCAACGCCAGCCTCAATGTCGCGCAGTTCTGGGACGGCCGCGCACTGACCTTGAAGGATCAAGCCGGCGGGCCGATCGCCAACCCGGGCGAGATGGCGTTCACCCACGCTCTGGCGGTCGACCTGCTGAAGTCGATCCCGGGCTACGTCACCGAGTTCAAATCGGTGTTTGGCCAGAACAGCACGGTCGACATCGACGAGGTGACGCGCGCCATCGCCGCGTTCGAAGAGACGCTGGTGACGCCGAACTCGCGGTTCGACAAATGGCTGCAGGGCGACAAGAAGGCGCTGACGCCGACCGAGCGCGCCGGCTATGAGCTGTTCAAGGACTCCGGCTGCACCGGATGCCACAATGGCGCAGCGGTCGGTGGCAATACCTTCCAGAAGATGGGCGTCGTCGAGCCGTACAAGACCGACAATCCGGCCGAGGGCCGCTTCGCGGTCACCAAGGAGGAAGCCGATCGCTTCAACTTCAAAGTGCCGACGCTGCGCAACGTCGAACTGACCTATCCCTATTTCCACGACGGCGCGGCGCAGAAGCTGTCCGACGCGGTCGAGACCATGGGACGGATCCAGCTCGGCAAAACCTTCACGCCGGATGAGAACGCCAAGATCGTCGCCTTCCTCAAGACGCTGACCGGTGACCAGCCCAACTTCAAGCTGCCGATCCTGCCGCCGTCGAGCGACAAGACCGCTCCTCCGAAGCCGTTCGACTGATCTCAGCCAACCAGGCGCATTGCGGACGGCGGAGCTGACACGCCGTCCGCACGCCACGGAATCGTCTGGCACGACGGAACTAACTCATGACGTCGATCTGGAGCCGACTGGCGCGGCCCGGCCCGCTGGCGCTCGCCCTTGTGCTGGCCGCCATTGGCGGCGCGGTTGCCTGGGGTGGTCTCAACACCGCGATGCACGCAACCAACAGCCTGGCCTTCTGTACGTCGTGCCACGCGATGCGCGACAACGTGTATCAAGAATACAAGACCACCGCGCACTACACCAACCGTACCGGCGTCCGCGCCGTCTGTTCCGACTGTCACGTTCCGCGCGACTGGAGTCACATGCTGATCCGCAAGGTGACGGCCACCAAGGAGCTGTATCACTGGGCGATCGGCAGCATCGACACCCGCGAGAAATTCGAGGCCAAGCGGCACGAACTCGCGCGTCACGAATGGCAGCGGATGCGCGCCAACGGCAGCCGCGAATGCCGCAACTGCCACGCCTTCGAAGCGATGGACTTCCACAAGCAGACAGCGAAGGCGGCAACCGCGATGCAGGAGGCCAGCAGGGCCGGCAAGACCTGCATCGATTGCCACAAGGGCATCGCCCACAAGATGCCGGACGTCACGGCCGGTCACCGCAAGGCGTTTGCGGCGCTGCTGGCCGACGCCGGCGTGCTCGCTGCGGCACCAGGCGCGACGCTGTATGCGATCGGATCCGTGCCCCTGTTGCTCGGCGACTCCAACGAAAGCGCCGGCGAACTCGCGGCCAGCACTGCGGTCACAGTTCGCGCCGTCGATCAAGGGCGACTGACGCTTGAGTTGACCGGCTGGCAGCGCGAGGGCTCTCCCGAACTTCTGTATCAGCGCTTCGGCAAACGCATCCTTGCCGCGACGCTGACCGAGACGGCACGCGCGCGAGTCGAGACCTTGGAGACCGCAACGGACGACGACACCGGTGATCAATGGACGCAGGTACGGATCTTGGTCGGCGCGGCGCCGGGCCGGTTCGTCAGTTCGCGCGCTCCGCTATGGACTCTCGCGGCGCGGATCGAGGACGATAATTGCACCCTGTGTCATGCGTTGAAGCCGCCGGGTAGTGCCAAGGCGGACGCCTGGATCGGCCATCTCAACGCCATGAAGCGGCTGACCGCGCTCGATGGGGAGGAAGTCGCCCTGCTCCGCGCTTACTTGCAGAACCATGCCAAGGACGTCGCGCCAGCGCCGTGAACTCGCGCGCTAGCTGCTCCGCCCGATGCCCCGGGCCGCATCCGGCATCAGGCCGGACAGGATCACGCGCAGATCTCGCAGCGAGCGCTCCCGGCCATCCCAGGCGATCCGCGGCAGCGCCAGCGGATTGATCGGGGCTGCCCCGATCACGCCTGGGATCGACGTCATCGCCCCGACGAAGCCAGCCTCCTTGGCCATTGCGACATGCTGCGGACCGAAGCTGCTGCGCTCACCGAACGGATACGCGAAGTGCGAGGCGTCGCGGCCGAGCGCGGCCTGCAGCACCGCGCGGCCCATTGCGATTTCCTTTTGTGCCGCCGCGTCCGGCAGATTGGCCAGCACCGGATAGTTCACGGTAGCGCTGCCGATCGTCACTTTCGGATCGATGGCGAGCCGGCCAATCTCGTCCCAGTCCATCACAGCTTCGCGCGTGACTGCCGCGAGATCGACCGCATAGCGCTTGCATAGATCCTGGATCGCCGCGGTGAGTGCCGCGGGCGGCATGGTGCGCAGCCAGCTCGCGAGGAAATGGAATACCTGCGCCTTGTCGGCAACCGTCGCAGTGTCGAACCGGCGTTCGTTGTGGTCGATCAGCAGCGCGATCCGTTCGGTGCGCGCGATCACCTGCTCCAGCGCCAGCCACCAAGCTTCGCCGATGCCGTCTGGAAACGCCGTCGGCAGATACACCGCGAACGGTACAGCGTGCCCTGCCAGGATCGGATAAGCGAAAGTGGTGATATCGCGCGAGCCGCCGTCGAAGGTCAGGCAGACGAACCGCCCTGGTGAGCCCCCTTGAGCGATCCGGGCGCAAACCTCGGCGGGCGAGATGACCGGACAATTCCAGCGCTTCAGCGCGCGCAACAGGCCATCGAGAAACTGCGGTGTAATTTCACGATCGCGCAGCGGCTGAAACCGGTCGCGGCGCGCCGGACGGACCCGATCGAACCGCAGGATCACTCCGCAGCCGCCGCCCTTCCATTCCGAAAAGCGCGCAGCACCGCTCGCATAAGCAAGCTGCAGCCGCGCCGCCGTCCACCAGCCGTTCGTCGACAAGGTTCAGTCCTTTGCGGCGCCGGGACCGGCAGCGGTTTCGTGGGTCATCATTACGCTTTGTTGAGATTTGTTTGTAAAGGTCCGCAGCGTTGCGCTAGTCACGCCTAGTTTATTCTCATTGGATCGCCGGATGACGATGATGGCCGAGCTGATCGAGGCCCGGACCGCCGATCGCATGGCGGCCGCGCAGAGCCGGATCGCCGACGTCGAGATCATCCCCGACATCGACTCCGCCGAGCCAATCTGGCGCGCGCTCGAGCAGACCGGTCAGCATTGTTCGCCCTATCAGCGGTTCGACTTCCTCAGTGCCTGGCAGCGCCATGTCGGTCACGCCGAGGGCCGACAGCCGTTCATCGTGGTTGCGCGCGACGTCGAGCGCCGGCCGCTGTTGCTTCTGCCGCTGGGTCTCGAACGCAAATTCGGCGTCCGCGTGGCGGGATTCCTCGGCGGTAAACATTCGACCTTCAACATGCCGTTATGGCGGCGTGATTTCGCGGCGAGCGCGGGCGAAGCCGACATCACAGAGCTGATCAGGCGGGTGCGGGATATCGGCGGGGCCGATCTGCTCGCATTCGAACAGCAGCCGGCTCGCTGGAACGATCTCGCCAATCAGTTGACCCGCCTTCCCCACCAGCCGTCAGTCAATGATTGCCCGGTGCTGGTGCTGCCGCCCGGCGCAGCCCCGAGCGACTTGATCAGCAACTCGATGCGGCGCCGGCTCAAGGGCAAGGAGCGCAAGCTGCAGGAACTGCCTGGCTATCGCTATGCCCAGGCGCGCACGCAAGCCGATGTCGACCGCCTGCTCGAGGCGTTCTTCCGGATCAAGCCGGTGCGAATGGCGGCGCAGAATCTGCCGAACGTGTTCGCCGAACCCGGCGTCGCCGATTTCATCCGGCAGGCCTGCTCTACGGAGCTCAGCGGCGGCGGCCGCGCGATCGAAATCCACGCGCTGGAATGCGACGATGAGATGATCGCGATGTATGCCGGCGTCGCCGACGGCAGCCGCTACTCGATGATGTTCAACACCTACACGCTGTCGGACGCGGCGCGCTACAGCCCCGGCCTGATCCTGATGCGCCATATCATCGATCACTACGCCGCGTGCGGCTATCGCTGGATCGACCTCGGCATCGGCTCGGATGACTACAAGAAAATGTTCTGCAAGGACCTTGAGCCGATCTTTGACAGCTTCATCCCGCTGACACCGCGCGGACAGGTCGTGGCGGCGGCGATGTCGGCGATCGGCCGCGGCAAGCGCGCGGTTAAGCACAGTCCGGCGATGATGCAATTGGTGCAACGCGTGCGCAGCGTGCTGCCGCGCTGAGATCTGCGCTCCTTCAGATTGCCCAAAGGAAAACGCCCGGGACCAGCCCGGACGTTTCTCGTTGATCTGTTTGGTGGCTTTACGCAGCTGCGGATCGCTGTCCCGGCTCGATCGGATCAATCGGCTCGGCGGCGCGCAGCATCGTCACCTCGGAGAAGCCGACCGCAACGAGCTGCTCGGCCATTTTGGCGCGCGCCTCACTCGTCATGGTGGACGCCGGCACGACGGCGGCCTGGGCTTGCGACGTCAGCAGCTCTGCCGGCAGATCCGACGCGGTGCCGGCATCGAGCAGCACGTGGTCATACACCCGCATCAGTGCATCGATCGCCAGCGACAGCCGCGGCGAATGCAGCAGCATCCGGTCGAAGCCGGGCTTGCCGGCGCTGACCAATTGCAGCGACGAGGAGCGGTCGCGGGTGATGATCTGGCCGAACGCCGCCTCACCCAGCATCAATTCGGCAAGACCGGGGGCCGACGGATCGATCGACGCGACCTTCAGCATCGCGGAGGATTCCGACAGGTCGATCAGCACAACCTTGGCGTCCTGGGCGAGCCGGCGGGCCAGCACCAGCGCCGTCGTGGTGACCGAGTCGGTGTCCCCAGTCCCAAGCACGGTGAGTTTCCGCCCGCCCTCACCGGCCGTGCGCAAACGTTGCACCAGCGCTTCGATTTCGCCGATCGGCGCAGCGGCAGAGGCGGCCGCAGCAACCGGTGCAGTCTCGACCGGAGCCTGCTCGAGGATCGGCGCTGGTGTAGCCGGCGCAGCAAAAGTCGGCGGTGCTGCCGGTGCGGGCCGCACGACGGGAGCCGCTGCCGCAACCGGGACCAAATCCGGCTCGACAACCGCCGGCGCAGCAACCTCACGAGCCCGCGGCTGCGTCATCCGCAGCAGTTCGCCGGTCGCGATGCCGCCCGAGGTCAAGAGCAGCGTCGCCAGCGTGGCGATCAGCACGATCGGCAGCTTCTTCGGATAGTCGGGTGTGTTGGAGACGATCGCACGCGAGATGATGCGGCCATCCGACGGCGATTGGTCGATCGTCTCGCGCGTCGTCGCCTCGCGATACTTTGCCAGATAGGATTCCAGCAGATCACGCTGCGCCTTGGCTTCGCGTTCCAGCGCGCGGAGCTGCACGTCCTGGCCATTGGTGGCCGAGGCCTGTTTCTTCAGCTGATCAAGGCTGGCCGACAGGTTCTCCACTCGGCTGCTGGCGATCCGGGCATCGTTCTCGAACGAGCGCGACAGCTTCACAGCCTCGTCGCGGAGCTGTTGATCGAGGTCGGACAGCTGCGCCTTCAGTTCCTTGATCCGCGGATGACCGCCGAGCAGCGTCGAGCTCTGTTCGGCGAGCTGCGCGCGAAGCGTGACCCGCTGCTCCGAAAGCCGACGGATCAGTTCGGAGTTCAGCACTTCAGAAGCTTCGATCGGGCCGCCGCTCTTCAGCATCTCCTTGATCAGCCGGGACTTGGCTTCGGCATCGGACTTCAGCGCACGGGCGTTGGCGAGTTGGGCGTTGATGTCGCCGAGCTGCTGGTTCGACAGCGTGGTGTTGTTGGTGCCGATGAACAGGCTCGACTTGGAGCGGAAGTCCTCGACCTTGTCTTCGGCCTCCGACACCTTCTTGCGCAGCGACTCGATCTCGCCGGACAGCCACTGCCCCGCCGCCTTGGCCTGCGCCTGACGCGCATTCTGCTGGAGCACCAGATAGCCGTCTGCGATCGAATTGGCGACGCGCGCGGCAAGCTCGGGATCTTCGGACTGGAATTCGACCACCATCACCCGCGACTTGTCGACCGCATACGCGGTTAGCCGCTCATAGTAAGCATTCAGCACGCGCTCTTCCGGAGTCATTGCGAACGGATCGCGGCCGATGCCGATCAGCGCCAGCAGCGATTTGATCGGATTGATGCCTTTCAGCACCGGATCGAATTCCGGCCGCTCGGCGAGCTTGTTCTTCTTGATGATCTCGAGCGCGAGTTGGCGCGACAGCAGCAATTGAACCTGGCTGGTCACCGCTTCCGGGTCCGGGCCGCTGCGCTGATCGTCGCGATCGCCGCTCGGACGCAGGAAGGTGTTCTCGCGGCCGTCGATCAGGATTCGTGCCTCGGATTTGTAGCGCGGCGTGATCAGGTTCACGATCGCCAGCGAGACGACCAGCGCAAGCAGCGTCGGCGCGATGATCAGATGCTTTTTGCGGGCGAGCGCCTGCCCGATCAGCCGCACGTCGATGTCGCCGTCCGGCGGCAGCGGTGCCGGCTTTTCGATCTGGACGGTACGAGTTGGGGGGCGCTTGAAGATCGCCTGACGAATCGCAGGCTTCTGCGCGGGGGCAGCGGCGGTTTCGGCTGCAGCCGCTGAAGTTGCAGCGGTGGAGGATTCGCGTAATGGGGCTGATGCCTTCGCCGTATCGTCGGTGTTCCGGCGCCAGAACGCGATCCGCATTGTCTACTCCTACGTGACGCGACCAACCGTCAGTTCGGTTCCGACTACAAACCATTAAGGTTGCTGCGCGGTTAATCTCGACGTAGACGGGTAACTAATTCATTCTGCCCGCGCTTACGCAAACACGTTTTGTTAACCACGAAAGTCGTTAATCGGAATCGACTTTTCCGGATCAATCCATGCCCCGCGCCGCCATTCTGACTGGCTTCTGTCCCGCTGCGCGCTGTCACGGCGGATGGCGCGGCGTGCCGTGCGCACCGGCGATCCGATGACCGCTGCCACGCAGGATCAGCCGCTCCGGATCGTCCATGCGGTGCGCGCTCCGGTCGGCGGTATCATCCGCCATATCCTTGATCTCGCCAACGGCCAGGCCGATCGCGGCCATCACGTCGCGCTGATCACCGACAGCCTCACCGGCGGCGATCGCGCTGCTGCCGCGCTCGACGAGATCGCGCCGAAGATGAAGCTCGGCGTGTATCGGCTGCCGATCCGGCGCGAGCCAAGCATCACCGATCTGTTCGTCTGGGGCCGCTTCGTTCGCCTGATCGCGACGCTGCGACCGGACGTGTTGCACGGCCATGGCGCCAAGGCCGGCATCTTCATGCGCGTGGTACCACGGCCGGCCGGCTCGATCCGGGTCTACACCCCGCATGGCGGCTCGCTGCACTATCCGACGACGACGTTCAAAGGGCAGCTGTACAGCCGGCTCGAGCGGCTCTCGATGAATCGCACCGAACTATTCCTGTTCGAGAGCGAGTTCGCGCGCTCAACCTATGAGCGCATGATCGGCAAGCCCGAGGGGCTGGTCCGCTGCGTGGTCAACGGCGTCCCCGCCGGCGAATTCGATCCGGTTTCGCTGGCCGCGGCTTCCCGCGCCGTCTGCGCCGGCGGGGAATTCAGTCCCA
>NZ_QTKI01000135.1:0-11231 GCF_010820945.1 Rhodopseudomonas sp. BR0C11 | reverse complement strand
AGACGATCTCGTCCGGTGGCGGCGGCGGCACATCGTAGTCGATCACCGCAAAGCTCGGCGGCGGCTCCAGTGCAGCGGCGAGGATCTCCAGCCGGCGCCGGGCGTCCGCCGCGTGCGGGCCGCGCGGATAGCGGCGCAGATACGACCAGTACGCATCCGGCGTATCGACGCGGTAGGTCCGCCGCCAAGTAATCGCCTCACGCCGCGCGGCGACGATCGCCCTCACCCGCTTGGCCAGCGGATCGTTCGGATAGGCGGCGAGAAAGTCTTCGTAAGCCTGCAGCGTGTCGCGATCGAGCGCGGCCGCATACGCTTCGGCGGCGCCCATGTCGCGGATCGGCTTGCTGCGCAGCGCCTGATCCGGCGCCGGCAGCGGCGGCGCATCGGGCGCGCGATCGAAGAACATGAAGTTCGACTCCACGCTCTGCGTATCCCACGGCACCTGCGCGCCCTTGGTGGTCTCATTGACGCGCAGCCGCACCCGATCGAACAGCTGCGGCAGCGTCAGGCCGCCGGTGCGGATCATCTCGGCCAGTGCTTGCGCATAGACGCCGTAAGCGCCCCGCTCCTCCGGCGCCACCGTGCCGGGCGCGGCGTTGAAGGCGATCAGCATCTTCGGGTTCGGCTCGACCATCGCCAGCCCCGAGGCGATCGATCCGCCAGGCACGAACGGCTGCTCGCGCGCCAGATCGAGCACCACGACGCTGGTCTTCAGCGGCAGCGCCGCAAGCTGGCGCAGATAGTCGCTGATGCGCAGGCCTTCAGTGGGAATTTCCGTATCGCGCGACAGCCGCGAGTCGACCGGGATGAAGTAATTCTCGCCGGCGTATTGCACGCCATAACCGGCGAGATACACCGCCGCGACGGTGTCGGGACCGGAGTCCTCGGCCTTCTTCACAAAGTCGCGAAACGCGCCGCGCAGCGTGTCGCCGTCGAGGTCGCGCGCGCCGCTGACGTCGAAGCCGGCCGCCTGCAAGGTCTGCGCGATCAAGCCGCCATCATTGGCGGCGGTGGAGAGCGGCGCCTTGGCATAGGCGCCATTGCCGATCACCAGCGCGATGCGTTTTTCCTGCTGCTGCGCGGCAGCGGGACCAACCGGCCCGGCGATCAGAACAACGAGGATGGTGGAGACGACCGAGACAAGATGATTGAGACGCATGGCCGGGACCCATTGCAAGGGCGCAGCCGGAACCGGCGCAGCGCCGCCGATCGCATTTCAGCGCGTCCCAATCTGAACGGCGATTGAACAATCCGCGACCGGTTCGCGGACAAATACCGCCCTCGCCGTCCGTTTTCCGTGACGCGAGAGCAAACCCGTGGTCACAACGTTTCGACGTGCTCGACGCCGGTCACAGCCTTGATCGCGCCGGCGATCTGCGGCGAGACGTGGTAGCGCCCGGGAATATCGAACTCGACCTCGGTCTGCGGATCGAGCCGCAGCACCAGCGCGATGTTGCCGCCCGCCACCTTGGTCTCCGGCGGCTGCAGCCGCTTGGCGACCGAGTCGAGGAATTTGGTATCGCGCAGAAAGATGCGCAGCCCCTTCTGAGTCTTTGCCGCCGCGGCGTCGAGCGGCTCGGCGTGCAGCACCCGGGCGCGCACATCCTCACCCTGTAGTTCGGCGCCGAGCTGCATCAGCACCGCAGCCCCCGGCTCCAGCACCTCGCGATACTGTGCCAGCCCTTCGGAGAACAGCACCGCCTCGAAATGCCCGGTCGGGTCGGACAGGCCCATGATGCCCATCTTGTTGCCGGTCTTGGTCCGCCGTTCCATCCGCGACACCACGGTGGCGGCGACCTTGCCGGCGGTGGCGCCGGATTTCACCGCCTTGCAGAACTCGGTCCAGGACTGCACCCGCAACCGCTTCAAGGCGGTGGCGTAGTCGTCGAGCGGATGGCCGGACAGGAAGAAGCCGATCGCATCGTATTCACGGCGCAGCCGCTCCGCCGGCAACCACGGCTCGAGCTGCGGCAGGATGATCGACGGCGCATCCGACAGACCGCCGAACATGTCGTTCTGACCGCTGGTGGCGGCTTCATGATTGCGCTGGCGAGCCGCGACGATGGCGGCGGCACCCGCAAACACCGCCGCACGGTTCGAGTTGTGGTAATCGAACGCACCGGCTGCCGCGAGACATTCGATGACGCGCTTGTTGATGGCGCGCGGATTGACCCGTGCGGCGAAGTCGGCGAGCGAGGCAAACGGCCGATCGCCCCTCGCCTCGACAAGCTGTTGCACCGCCTGCATGCCGACGCCCTTCAGGCCGGCGAGCGCGTAGTAGATGGTGTTCGGACCGACCTCGAAGGTGGCGCCGGAGCGGTTGACCGACGGCGCCTCGACCTTGATGCCGAGCCGCTGCGCCTCGGCGCGAAATTCCGACAGCTTGTCGGTGTTGTGGATTTCCAGCGTCATCGACGCGGCGAGGAATTCCACCGGATAGTGCGCCTTCATATACGCGGTGTGGTACGACACCAGCGCATAGGCGGCCGCGTGGCTCTTGTTGAAGCCGTAGTCGGCGAACTTGGCGAGCAGGTCGAAGATGGTGTCGGCGGCGTCCTTGGCGACGCCATTCTTCACCGCGCCTTCGACGAAGATCGCGCGCTGTTTGTCCATCTCGGCGCGGATCTTCTTACCCATCGCGCGGCGCAGCAGGTCGGCGTCGCCGAGCGAGTAGCCGGCCATCACCTGCGCGATCTGCATCACCTGTTCCTGGTAGATGATGACGCCGAACGTCTCCTTCAGGATCGGCTCCAGCATCGGATGCAGATATTCGGGCTCCTCGTCGCCGTGTTTGCGGGCGCAGTAGGTCGGGATGTTGGCCATCGGGCCTGGGCGATACAGCGCCACCAGCGCGATGATGTCTTCGAACCGGTCGGGGCGCATGTCGATCAGCGCCCGCCGCATGCCCGCGCTTTCCACCTGGAACACGCCGACGACGTCGCCGCGGGCCAGCATCTGATAGCTCGGCGCGTCGTCGATGGGCAGCGTGTGCAGGTCGACATGGATGTCGCGCTGCTTGAGCAGCTTCACCGCGACGTCGAGCGTGGTCAGCGTCTTCAGGCCGAGGAAGTCGAACTTCACCAGACCCGCCGGTTCGACCCATTTCATGTTGAACTGAGTCACCGGCATGTCGGATTTCGGATCGCGATACAGCGGCACCAGGTCGCTGAGCGGGCGATCGCCGATCACGATGCCGGCAGCGTGGGTCGAGGCGTGACGCGTCAGACCTTCGAGCTTCTGCGCGATGTCGAATGCGCGCGCCACGATCGGGTCTTCGTCGCGCGCCGCCTGCAGCTTCGGCTCGCCTTCGATCGCCTGCTTGAGGGTGATCGGCGCAGCGGGATTCTGCGGCACCAGCTTGGTCAGCTTGTCGACCTGGCCGTACGGCATCTGCAGCACGCGCCCGACGTCGCGCAGCACGCCGCGCGCCTGCAACGTACCGAAGGTGATGATCTGCGCCACCTGATCGCGGCCATAGCGATGCTGCACGTATTCGATCACTTCGCCGCGGCGATCCTGGCAGAAGTCGATATCGAAGTCCGGCATCGAGACGCGTTCGGGATTGAGGAAGCGCTCGAACAGCAGGCCGAACCGGATCGGATCGAGGTCGGTAATCGTCAGCGAATACGCCACCAGCGAGCCTGCGCCCGAACCACGGCCCGGACCGACCGGAATGCCGTGAGCCTTGGCCCATTTGATGAAGTCCGACACGATCAGGAAGTAACCCGCGTATTTCATGCGGGTGATGACGTCGAGCTCGAAGGCGAGCCGCTTGTTGTAGTCCTCTTCGGTCGTCCCAGGCGACAGGCCGTGAACGCTGAGCCGCTTGGCGAGGCCCTGCTCGGCCTGGCGGCGCAGTTCGGCCGCTTCAGCGGCGGCCGCCTCCGCCGCGTCACTGACGCTGGCGCCGACGGTGAACAGCGGCAGGATCGGCTTGCGGGTCAGCGGCCGATAGGCGCAGCGCTGCGCGATCTCCACCGTCGAGGCCAGTGCCTCGGGCAGATCGGCGAACAGCACCGCCATCTCGGCGCGGGTCTTGAAGCGGTGATCGGGGGTGAGCTGAAGCCGATCGGTCTCGGCGATCAGCTTGCCGGAGGCGATACACAGCAGCGCATCGTGCGCCTCGTAATCCTCGGTGCTGGCGAAATGCGGCTCGTTGGTCGCGACCAGCGGCAGGCCCTTGTCGTAAGCGAGATCGATCAGGCCGCCTTCGGCGCGGCGCTCGGCCTCGGTGCCATGACGCTGAAGTTCGACATAAAGCCGATCGCCGAACGCCTGCTGCAGCCGCTCGCAGCGCTGCGCGGCGAGCGCCGGATCGGTCAGCATCGCCAGCGAGATCGGCCCGTCCGGCCCGCCGGTCAGCGCGATCACGCCGTCGGTTTCGCCCGCCAGCCATTCGAGCTTGACGTGCGGCACCTGATTGACCGGCGTCTCCAGGAACGCCCGGGAGTTCAGCCGCATCAGGCTGCGATAGCCCTGCTCGCGCGCTGCCAGCAGCACGATCCGCGCCGGCGTCGCCAAGGCGCCATGGCGCGAGTTCGGATCCTGGTCGCCGAAGTCGATGCCGAGTTCGAGGCCGACGATCGGCTGAATGCCGTAGCCCGACAGCTTGTCGGAGAATTCCAGACCGCCGAACATGTTATCGGTGTCGGTCAGGGCCAGCGCCGGTTGCCGGTCGGCCTTCGCCAGCTCGGCCAGCTTGGCGACTTTCATCGAGCCTTTCAGCAACGAATAGGCCGAGTGGACGTGCAGATGGACGAATCCGGCGTTGCTCATCGGCGCGCGGCTCTTCAGACAAACGTGCGGGTTGGGACGAGTGGTTTGCGGAACCGGTCGCCGTAACGGCAACCGACTCGGAAGCCCAATGGTGGGCTCCCTCACCCTTCACCGCAAGCATCGGCGGCGACCTTATCCCCGCTATGCCGAAGCGGTCGCAACGCTTGCCCGCGCTTAGGCCTGCGCCAGCACCTGAGCCCACACCGCCACCATGCCGATGAACAGTGCAATCGACGTCAGCGCCGCAGCTTCTTGGATGAAGATCTTCAACATCGTCCGCCTCCCTGACCTTGTGAACATAACAAGAACAATGTTCTTATTTCGTTCTAGAGTCAAGCAAGCGGCCGGCGCAGCAACCTGGACCGTTAATGAGACGTTACTATCCCCGGAATCCACCGGCCCGGCCTCGCATTGACGGTCATTCGGGATTGGCGCACGGAACGAAAGGCGCGCGGCTTATGAACCGCGCAGCAGCGGAGGCGACGATGCGGATTGGAGCGATGGTGCTGCTGGCCGGGCTGACGCTCTCGGGAGCAGCTTCGGCACAGCCTTACGACAACTACCCGGTCTGCCTGCGGGTGTATGGCCCGGTGCGCTACGACGAGTGCCGCTACACATCGATCGAACAGTGCAAACCGGCCGCATCGGGGATCGCCGCCCAGTGCCTGACCAATCCGTGGTATCAGCCGCCGGCGGGGCCCGGTTCGCGCCGCGCCCGGCGGCATTGAGCCGGCGCATGTGCGCCGACCCTGCGCCGTCATAGATTTCTGTCACACTCTCGGGTGCGCCGAGTCGCCGCCACTGCGACCGGCTGCTCAACAAGGATCCGAACGAAGATGCGCAAGCTGCTCCTGATCGCGATGCTCGCCGGCCTCGGCCTGACCACCACCGCCGAGGCGCGGGATTATCCGGTCTGCCTGCGGGTGTATCAGAGCTATCACGACTGGTACGACGAGTGCAGCTACGACACCATGGCGCAGTGCCGGATGTCGGCCTCGGGCCGCGCCGCCGATTGCATGACCAACCCGTGGTACACCGCGCCGCAGCAACAGCCGACCAAGAAGAAGCGCAAGCATCGCCGCCAGCAGTGAGGACGAGCGCGGCTCTCTTGGTACCCTGTCATTCCGGGGCGCGCGCAAGCGCGAACCCGGAAACCCGAGATGTTCTGCGTTGAGGCGCTTCGCCCCGCACCGCGAGATTCCGGGTTCGCTCGCTAACGCGAGCGCCCCGGAATGACGTGCTAATAATGGGCTGAAGCCGAACGCCCTATTCCAGCTCGACCACAACGCCGTCCTGCAGCGAGACGCGGCGGTCCATGCGGGCGGCGAGCTCCATGTTATGCGTCGCGATCAGCCTCGCCACCTGGGTCGCCTTGACCAGCTGCATCAGCGCGTTGAACACGTAATCAGCGGTGTGCGGATCGAGATTGCCGGTCGGCTCGTCGGCGAACAGCACGCGGGGCGCATTGGCCACCGCGCGAGCGATCGCGACGCGCTGCTGCTCGCCGCCTGACAATTCCGACGGCCGATGGGTGATGCGGTCGGCGAGCCCCAGATAGGACAGGATTTCCTTGGAGCGGCTGATCGTCTCTTTGCGCTTCAGGCCGCGGATCATCTGCGGCAGCATCACGTTTTCCAGCGCGGTGAATTCCGGCAAGAGCCGGTGCGACTGGTAGACGAAGCCGATGTCGGTGCGGCGGATCTGGGTGCGCTCGGCATCGGTCAGCGCCGACGTCGCCGCGCCGCTGACATAGACCTCGCCCTCATCGGGATGCTCGAGCAGCCCGGCGATGTGCAACAGCGTCGACTTGCCCGAACCGGACGGCGCCACCAGCGCCACCGACTGCCCCGCCCAGAGCGCCAGTCTGGCGCCGTCGAGGATCGTCAGCGTCGCTTCGCCTTGCGAATACTGGCGCTTGATGTCGTGAAGGTACACGACCGGGATGTCTTCGGCGCCCTGCTCCATCGTGTTTCGCCTTACTCGTAGCGCAGCGCGTCGACCGGATCGAGGCGCGCGGCGCGCCACGACGGGTACAGCGTGGCGAGGAACGACAGCGTCAGCGCCATGATCACCACCGCGCTGGTCTCGGCGAAATCGATCTCGGCCGGCAGCTTCGACAGGAAATACAGCTCCGGCGAGAACAGTTCGGTGTTGGTGACCCAGGACAGGAACTGCCGGATCGACTCGATGTTCATGCACACCAGCACGCCGACGAAGAACCCGGTCAGCGTGCCGACCACGCCGATCGCCGCGCCGGTGATCAGGAACACCTCCATGATCGGGCCCTGGCTCGCCCCCATGGCGCGCAGAATTGCGATGTCAATCCGACACCGCCTTTACGGGATCGCGGCGGCGTTCGCGGTGATCAAAATCACGCTTTTGATCCACGACACAGCTTTCAGCAAAGAAAGAGAGGGCTTGCTGCCCGTCATCAGAGCTCGGCCAAGCGACGCCTCGCGTCAACTCTGACGGACGATACCGCTCATTGGCGTTCGCAAAAGCTAGCTACATACTCGTCCGTGCAATTGACGGCTTGAGATAAACATACGTTATCTAACTGCCTACGGCAACGAATCAGAGTGTCATGACAGAAGACACAATTAAACAATTGTCCGAAATGACCGACGACGCCGAGTTCGAACGGCTTGCGATGGCCATTCTACGCGAGGCTAATCCCGAGTATGCGTCGCTGCTCCACACCGGGGTGAATTCGGCTGGCAAGACCGTTAAGTCACCGGTGGACGGCATTAGTTTTGCTATTGGTGCGCAGCCGCCGCATATGCTCGCCGTTCATCACACGACGTGCGCCCGAAACGACCTTGAAGGTAAATGGCTTCACGATCCCGCAACAGTAAAACCTCACAAAGGCGGAAAACCTAAAGCGCCCCCAGGCGACGTTCTAAAAGCCGCTAAACTTTACGAGGACGAAAGGGTGCGGCTTGGTACATTGCGCGGGACACTCATTCTAACGACCAATCAAGAACCATCCGAAGAGCTTGTCAGGGATACGCGCGCCACCGGACGAAAATTTGGTCTGAGTGTTGATATATGGTCGGCGTCACGGCTTGCCCATGTGCTCGATAACACCCCGACCGGACAATGGATCAGAGCTAAATATCTACGCATTGATCAAGAGCGTCTTTCAAAGGAGCTATTGGCGAAGCTATCGCGAGATAGTCTTGACGCTCATCGGCCAAGCAATGACATAGCCGCCTGGGTACCGCGTTCGCTTGACGGTTTGCTTGGCGCTGCCGACAGTCAAGACGTGGTCTTCGTCATTGCCGAGTCTGGCCTCGGTAAAAGTGTAGCGTGTTACAAATACCTTGACCGCCATATCGCGTCAGGCGGTTTTGGCCTGATACTGCCCCATCACTTGCTGGCTTCAACGCTTACGGTAGATCAAGCGGTTGAAGCAGCGTTAGAGCAACTTCATCCCGCGCTTGCGCCAGGCTCGGGCAATACCGCGCTTTCATTTTGCTCGGGTGACCGCCCATTTATTGTCGTTGTAGAAGACATCAACAAATCTGGGCAGGCGCAGTACTTGGCCGAAAAACTCACACAGTGGGCCGCAGCAAATTCGACGGCTACGAAAGAGACCGGTCAAGGAACGACGAACAACAATTGGCGGCTGATTTGTCCGGTGTGGCCGCAGGTAATTGCCTCATTGAAAGATGAAGCGAGGAAACGCGTGCAAGGGTCGGCAATCGTCGGCGCTGCATTTACGCCTCCAGAAGGGCGAGAGGCCGTTCAGAGAAGGGCGAAATCAAGAGGCATCTACCTCAGTGACATGGAGGCCGACAGCATTTCCAACGCCCTCGGTCACGATCCGTTGCTTATTGCTCTGCAAGAGCCAGGCAGGCAACCTGACTCTACTAAGGTCATTGAAGATTTCATTGACGGCAGCGCTTCCCGCTTGGCCGGTGAAAAAGGCGAATTCACGGCGGGGGACTACCGAGCCTCTTTGCGGCTTTTAGCAGCCGAGGCGCTGCATCATCGGGAATTGAACCCAAAGTGGCAATCCGTCATTGCGTGGCTTGCTCAGCAGGGCGATGCGCTCACTATGCTTCGACACCTGGTGCATCACGGAGAAGTAATTCGTATTACGGGCGCTGGCGTCGAGAGCGACTAACATTCCGACACGACCGCGTGCGCGATACGCTCTTTGCGGACGCGCTCGGTGGGATGATCAAAGATGACACTATCTCGCCGTTGTTGCTATCGGAACCGTATTTCTCTGAGGTGCTCGGAGCCGCTTTGCTCATTGATGGCGTCCCGGTCCCGTTCATTGACCAAGTTGCAACTCAGAATCCTCTCGCGTTGTTTCACGCGCTACGTATCTTTAGAGAGCCGGCCGCGCCCATTCACGATGCGATCATTGCAGCTATAAATCAGTGGTTAGCGGAACCCGCTACGCACGGACAAGAAAATGGCGGGCTTCGTTGGGCCGCTCTCGCTGCTCTGTCCGAGACAGAGTCCTCAAAAGCAATCGGTATTGTTCGACAGTTTCAAGATCGTGCTTGGACAGCTTGGCAGGCGCTTTTCAGAAATGGCGACGTCACGGGTGGACTAAATCTTTGCCTAGACGTTGAGCCGGGCACTGGCGCCGTTTGGAGAGATCGGCAAATTGAACATGCCAAAAGTCGGTTTGGAAGCAATCTCAGGAAGGCAATTGGCGAGCTGCTCCGGCGACCTGATCTCGGTCGGCCAGCTCGCGTTGGTGCGTTGAGGCTCGCCGGGTTTTTAGCTGACCCCCAACTGGCCGAACCAATTGAGGCCTCTTGGGCCAACGATGCCCAAAAGGACGACAACCTTGCCGATTATCTGTGGGCCGCGGGTCGATGCTGTGGCAATGAGTCAGAGCGATTTCTGACGCCAGTTTGTGATGCTTGGGCTGCGCTGTCCGACGAAAGATCTAAGCACCTCGGTTCGCCACGCGAACAATTAGCGGCTCACAATGTTCGTTGGGCTTTCATCAAAGATATTCCCATTTCAGCGATAGGGTTCTTTATCAAGCGCGCTGCGAAGGACGATCTTCGTTGGCCGATTACCTACATGCTTCACGGCATAGATCATCCGGATGCGGTTGAGTTTGTAGTCCGGGAGATCGCCGAGCGCGAACGGCCGATAGAAGGGAAAGGTTTGATCCTTCACTTTGGGATGACGGCATCTGACGAATGGCGTCGAAGGCAAGAAGATCGCGGCAAGCCAATGTCACGGGAATCTCGTGAGCGATTGCTGTCTCTCTGGCAGAATGGTCTCAATGATAAATTCGTTCGCCAAAAGGCATTTAGCTTTTGGACAGTTACCAGAGGGACTGAGGATTTAGAAATCCTTCGGGCTGTTAAACCAGATGATCTATTGGCGGATTCGGCGCTGTGGGGCCGCCTCGTGCGCAAAGATCATACAGCAATACCCGCACTTCTCGACAAATTAAATGGCGAGGAGCGCGCCCAGTGGTGGCATCTGGGCGAGCAGATTTGGTCGGATGAGTTGGCGAAGGCGTTTGACGAAGAACTGACGCGGCGCGGAACGGTTACGCCGAAAGAATGGGGTGCGACATACCCATCCGATTACACATTGGCTGAGATCATCGTGGGCCTACCGGTGGAGGAAGCAGAAAAGCTTCTTCTAAAGCACTGGGACCACCTGCAGTACTACAATTATTACGTGCAGGCGGCCCTCTATGCGGCGACACCGAGATTGCTGAAATTCGTGCAGGAGGTAGTAAAGAATACGGAAGAGCAACATAAAGTGTTCGAACACATAAGCATGCATTACGGAGTCCGAACGCATGGCCGCGTTGGCGTCACTCGTAGAGAGCAAGTCGAAGCGCTTGTTCCCTATTTAGACATGCTTGCTGAGCACGACATTTTTACATTCTGGCAGGTCTGCAATGATCGCGGCTGGTACGATCTCCGCAAAAAGTATTTTGACGCACGAATAAATAAGAAATACGGTCACGTTTACATTGATGAAGAAGGGGTTTTGGCTGCGCTTGATCGAAGGATTGAGCATCCATATTGGATAGATCGTGATATTGAGCACTTTCAGAAGGCCGGGATGTCGCTGGCCGACGGTACCAAAGGGCGGGCCTACGGCCCCCGTCCGTCAAGGCTCAAGCCGTGCGCCGCAAGGGCGGCGGCCTTGACGGACTGACTTCGCTCATTGGCGCGAGCCTTTAGTCCGGTTGCATGGCAACCGGATAGGTAATTAAGGAGCGCCGAGTACGGAGCCATGCGGCGTCTCGCCCTATTCCAGCTCGACCACCACGCCGTCCTGCAGCGAGACGCGGCGGTCCATGCGGGCGGCGAGCTCCATGTTGTGGGTGGCGATCAGCATCGCCACCTGGGTCGCCTTGACCAGCTGCATCAGCGCGTTGAACACGTAATCAGCGGTGTGCGGATCGAGATTGCCGGTCGGCTCGTCGGCGAACAGCACGCGGGGCGCATTGGCCA
>NZ_QTKI01000134.1:0-11231 GCF_010820945.1 Rhodopseudomonas sp. BR0C11 | reverse complement strand
CGGGGCGTCGTTCTCGACCTGATCGCGGGCCACCTGCAACGCGGCGGCGTAGTCGCCGGCGGTGATCAGCTTGCGGAATTTCGCCGAGCCGGTGACGTTGGTGCGTTCGCCGACGTTGACGAACGGAATGTCCTTGGTTAGCTCGAACGGCTCGAGGCCTGAGAGCCGCAGCCGCGGCTCGATCGTCGGGATCACACGCGGCTTATGCGGCGCGACCGCTTCGGCGATCGCCTTGATGTGGGCCGGCGTGGTGCCACAGCAGCCGCCGACGATGTTGACGAGGCCGGCTTCGGCGAACTCGCCGACGAGACCGGCCATGTATTCCGGGCTCTCGTCGTACTGGCCGAATTCGTTGGGCAGGCCGGCGTTGGGATAGGCGCAGACCAGCGTATCGGCGACACGGCTGATATCAGCGATGTGGGCGCGCAGATCCTTGGCGCCGAGTGCGCAGTTGAAGCCGATGGTGATCGGCCGGGCGTGCCGCACCGAATTCCAGAACGCTTCCGGCATCTGGCCCGACAGCAGGCGGCCGGATTTGTCGGTGATGGTGCCGGAGATCATCACCGGCACGTCGATGCCGCGGGCGTCGGCGATCTCGGCGATCGCGTACAGCGCCGCCTTGGCGTTCAGCGTGTCGAAGATGGTTTCGAGCAGCAGGATGTCGGCGCCGCCGTCGAGCAGGCCGTTGATCTGCTCGCTATAGGCGATGCGCAGATCATCGAACGTCACCGCGCGGTAGCCGGGATTGGCGACGTCGGGCGAGATCGAGGCGGTGCGGTTGGTCGGGCCGATCGCGCCGGCGACGAAGCGCGGCTTGCCGTCTTCGGCTTCGACCTTGGCGGCGGCATTGCGGGCGAGGCGGGCGCCGTCGCGGCTCATCTCGTAAGCGAGGTCCGACATGTCGTAGTCAGCCTGCGCGATCGAGGTCGAGGAGAAGGTGTTGGTCGCGACGATATCGGCACCGGCCCGCAGATACTGCGCGTGGATGTCCTCGATCGCCTGCGGCTGGGTCAGGATCAACAGGTCGTTGTTGCCGCGCAGGTCGCGGTGGAAATCCTTGAACCGCTCGCCGCGGAACGCAGCTTCATCGAGCTGCAGCTGCTGAATCATCGTCCCCATCGCGCCGTCGAGCACGAGGATCCGCTGCGCGGCGAGGGCCAAAAGTTGGGTGCGGGCTGCGGAAATGGGCTTGGTCATATCGGACACTGCTTACGCGGCCTTCTGCTTGGCGATCGGCCGGAAGCCCAGCAGATGGCTGATGGCGAACACCAGGTCCGCGCGGTTCATGGTGTAGAAGTGGAAGTTGTTGACGCCGTGCTTGGCGAGCTTGTGCACCTGGCCGGCCGCGACGGTGGCGGCCACCAGCTTGCGGGTGTCGGGATCGTCGTCGAGGCCTTCGAACTGCTTGGCCAGCCAGTCCGGCACGCTGGCGCCGGCGCGGGCCGCGAAGCCGGCGGCCTGCTTGAAGTTCTGCACCGGCAGGATGCCCGGCACGATCGGGATGTTGATGCCGCGGGCGCGGACCCGGTCGAGGTAGCGGAAGTACAGGTCGTTATCGAAGAAGAACTGGGTGATGGCGCGGGTCGCGCCGGCATCGACCTTGGCCTTCAGGATGTCGAGGTCGGCATCGAAGCCGGTGCTCTCCGGATGCTTCTCCGGATAGGCCGACACCGTGACGTCGATGTCCGGATAGCGGCGCTTGATCGAGGCGACGAGATCGGCCGAGCTGCGATAGCCCTGCGGATGCGGCGTGTAGGTGCCGCCGAGCCCGGTGGTCGGATCGCCGCGGAGCGCCACGATGTGGCGGACGCCGATGTCGTGATACCGCGCCACGACGTCGTCAACGTCGGCACAGGGGGCATCGACGCAGGTGAGATGCGCCGCCGGGGTCAGATCGGTTTCTTTCAGAATACGCGCGATCGTGGCGTGGGTCCGCTCCCGGGTGGAGCCCCCGGCCCCATAGGTGACCGAGACGAAGCTCGGATGCAGCGGCGCCAGCCGGCTGATCGCCTGCCACAAATTGCGCTCCATCTCTTCGGTCTTCGGTGGGAAGAACTCGAAGGAAATCGCCGGAAGCTGCTGCGGCAGGTCGCTCATCTGATGGTCATCCAGTTTGAAAGGGCGGTTCGGGCGTCCACAGGCGCGTGCGGCTGCCCAACGGTCAGGAACCTCCACGAACCGCGTTAAATTAGGCCGAACTGCCTTCGGCGGCCAGCCCACTTTGGGCGATATCAGTTTGGGAAGTTGCCCAAAATAGTCCGTTTTGTGCGTTGGATGGAGCTGTGGTCTGTCCCGGGGTGGGCAGGGCGTGTCCCGCGCCTGTTTCGAAAATCAAACGATCCATCAGATGGTTGTGTGCGACGCAGCGATTCTGGCGGAACCAGATGAGCCAGACCTTCCCAAGGAGACGGTCATTCTGCCCACTCCGAAAGAAAGGGGCAGGGGATCGTCGAATTGCCTAGCCCAATACCTTTGCGCCCGCCTCGGTCGCGCACTAGGTTAGGCAAATGCTGCCACTCTCGATCCTCGATCTGTCCGTCGTCACCACCGGCACACCGCCGGCTGCGGCGTTGCGCAACTCGATCGACCTTGCGCGCCATGCGGATGCGCTGGGCTATGTGCGCTATTGGCTGGCCGAGCATCACAATCTTCCTTCAGTCGCGAGTCCGGCGCCGGACATCATGATTGGGCAGATCGCGGCGGTGACCGAACGCATCCATGTCGGCTCCGGTGGCGTGATGCTGCCCAACCATGCGCCGCTGGTCGTGGCGGAGCGCTTCAAGATGCTCGAAGCGCTGTTCCCCGGCCGGATCGATCTCGGCATCGGCCGCGCGCCGGGCACCGATCAGGCGACGATGCACGCGCTCCGGCGGCGGCTCGACGGCCGCGAGGGCGATGATTTTCTGGAGCGGCTGCAGGAGCTGACGCTGTGGGAGACGCGCGGCTTTCCGCCCGGCCATCCCTACAACAACGTCGTCGCGATGCCCGACGATACGCCGCTGCCGCCGATCTGGCTGCTCGGCTCCAGCGACTACAGTTCCGAACTCGCCGCGCAGGTCGGCATGGGCTTCGCCTTTGCGCACCACTTCGCGTCCCACGATGCCGTCGAGGCGCTGACGCATTATCGCAGCAACTTCCGTCCGACGCGTTGGCGATCGACGCCGCATGGCATTTTGGCCGTCGCCGCCGTTGTGGCGGACACCGATGAGGAAGCGGAGCGGCTCGCAAGTTCGATGGATCTCAGTCGCCTGCTACGCGATCGCGGCCGCTACGTGCCGCTGCCGAGTGTCGAAGAAGCTTTGTCTTATTCGTACACCGACGCAGACCGCGCCTCGATCGCGCGCAATCGCTCGCGGCTGTTCGTCGGCAGTCCGGCGACGGTGCGGCAGGCGTTGCAGCCGCTGATCTCCGCAAGCCACGCCGACGAGCTGATGGTGATTACCGCGGTGTACGATCACGAAGCGCGCAAGCGCAGCTACAGCCTGCTGGCCGACGCCTTCGAGCTGCAGCGCGCGGCGGCGTAGTTCGGTACTGTCTCAAAGTTCGTCATTGCGAGCGCAGCGAAGCAATCCAGAGGTTCCGCGCACGGAGCTGGATTGCTTCGTCGCTACGCTCCTCGCAATGACGAGATCTGAAGTCAGCGCTCGCTGAACGTGTCGCGGAACGGGTGGCCCGGATAGACGCCGACGATGCGGAATTCGCGGGAGAAGAATTTCAGTTCGTCGAGCGCGAAGGCGAGGTTGCGATCCTCGGGATGGCCTTCGACATCGGCGTAAAACTGCGTCGCGAAGAAATTGCCGTCGACCATGTAGCTTTCCAGCTTGGTCATGTTGACGCCGTTGGTGGCGAAGCCGCCGAGCGCTTTATAGAGCGCGGCCGGCAGGTTGCGCACGCGGAACACAAACGTGGTGACGAGCTTGCCGGAGCCTTGCGCGGCCCAGCGCGGCTCGCGTGCCAGCACCACGAAGCGGGTAGTGTTATGCGCTTCGTCTTCGATGTCTTCGGCCAGGATGTCGAGACCATAGATCTTCGCCGCCAGCCGCGACGAGATCGCCGCGCAGGTCTTGTCGCCGCGTTCGGCGATGATCCGTGCCGAGCCGGCAGTGTCGCCGGCGACGATCGGCTTCAGTCCGAATTTGCGGATGATGCGGCGGCACTGGCCGAGCGCGTGGACGTGGCTCTCGACCGTCTTGATGTCTTCGAGCTTGGCGCCGGGCACTGCGACGAGCTGATGCCGGATCGGCAGGAACCACTCGCCGACGATGAACAGCTTGGAGGTCGGCAGCAGGTGGTGAATGTCGGCAACGCGGCCGGCGACCGAATTCTCGATCGGGATCATGCCGAGATCGGCTTCACCCGAGGAGATCGCGCTCAGCGCGTCCTCGAAGGTGGCGCAAGGCATCGCCTCGGCGGTGGGATAGGCGTCGCTGATCGCGATGTGGGAATTGGCGCCGGGTTCGCCCTGGAATGCGATTTTCATGGTCTGATCTTAGCGTCCTGTGTCTGGCGCGCGTTCTAGCAGCCGTAGCGGTTTTCGCCAGGGGGCGGGGTCAGCCGCCGAGCACGCGCCGTGCGGTCTCGAGATCGGCCGCCGTGTCGACCCCGCGCGGCACGGTATCCACGATGCCGACGTCGATCCGCATGCCGGCCTCCAGCGCACGGAGCTGTTCGAGCTTTTCGCGCAACTCGAGCGGGGAAGGGGGCAGCGCCACGAACCGCTCCAGGGCGGCGCGGCGGTAGCCGTACAGGCCGATGTGATGGTAGCGCGGCCCGTCGCCCCAGGGAGCGGTGGCGCGAGTAAAGTAAAGCGCCCGCAGCCGGTCCGCGGAGAGCGGCGAGCCGATCACCTTGACCACGTTCGGGTTGGTGGCTTCTTCCTCGGTGTGGATCTCGGCGGCCAGCGTGGCGATGTCGACGGCCGGGTCGGCGAGCGGCCCCAGCACCGCGCCGATCTGCTCGGGGCGGATGGTCGGGAAATCGCCCTGCAGGTTGATCACGGTCTCGATCTTGCGCTCCGGATCCAGCATCTGCAGCGCCTCGAAGATGCGGTCCGATCCGGACGGATGATCGGACCGGGTCATCACCACCTCGCCGCCATGGGCGGTCACGGCTGCAGCGATCTCCGGCGTATCGGTCGCCACCGCCACCCGGCCGATCTCTGCCGCCTGCGCCCGGCGCAGCACCTGCACCACCATCGGTAGCCCGGCGATGTCGAGCAGCGGTTTGCCCGGCAGCCGCGTCGCGGCCATCCGGGCGGGGATCAGAACCAGAGTGGCAGGAGATGTCATGGAAGGATCGCTTGCAGCGGATGATGCACCGCAGCGAATGCCGGAACTGGTATCAGGCTGCCCGAAGCGACGCGTGTGAGGCGTTTATACGGGTTGCCAGCGCAGGGGCAAACCGATATCTCATCCCGACTAAAGTCGAGTTGAGAATGCCTCCGATGAACAAGTCCGGACGCGGGCTGGTTTGGAAACGCGAGCGAAAATGGATACTTTCGAACTCAACAAAATTGTCGGCGCGATCTTCGGGACCTTGCTGATCCTGTTGCTATCCAACTTCGCCGCGCAGGCGATCTTTTCCCCGACCAAGCCCGAAAAGCAGGGCTACGCCATCGCCGTGAAGGAAGCCGAGCCGGCCCAGGCTAAGGATGCTGCGCCGAAGGTGGACGAGCCGATCGAGAAGCTGCTGCAGACCGCCTCGGTCGACCAGGGCTCCAAGGTCGCCAAGAAGTGCGCCGCCTGCCACACCTTCGAAAAAGACGGCCCGAACCGCGTCGGCCCGAACCTCTACGGCATCGTCGGCGACCATCGCGGCGAAGGCCGCAACGGTTTCAATTTCTCGGCTGCGATGAAGGCCAAGGGCGGCGCCTGGACGTTCGACGAGCTCAACAAGTTCCTCGCCAATCCGAAGGGCTACATCCCCGGCACTGCGATGAGCTTCGCCGGCATTCCGAACGACAAGGAACGGGCCGACCTGATCGCCTATCTCAACAAGAATTCCGACAAGCCCGAAGCGCTGCCGGCGACGGCGGAGAAGTAACGATTTTCCAAGATTGGAATGTTGAACGGCCGGGATTTTCCCGGCCGTTTTGTTTTGCGAAACCGGTGCGGATTAAACATCGGTAACCGGGACCTTTCGCCGCAAGTCGGCCGTGCGTGGGGTGTTATCCTCCGCCAAAATCGCCATAATCGGACGAATCCTCGGACAGTCCGGTCTGGGCGAAGACCGCAGCGAACAGGGATTTCAGTATCGTGACGTTGACCCGACGACATCTTCTGCAGGGCGGCTTGTTGGCCGCAGCGACTCCGGTTTTGAGCTTCGGCCCCGGTCCGTTTGGGGCGAGCGCGGCGCGCGCCGAAACCGCGGTCGATGGCGCGGCTTGGCGCCACGGCCTGTCGCTGTTCGGGGACCTCAAATATCCGGCCGGCTTCGCGCAGTTTGATTATGTGAATCCGAAAGCGCCGAAGGGCGGTATCGCGCGGCAGATCGCACTCGGCACCTTCGACAATTTCAATCTCGCGGTCGCCGGCGTGAAGGGCAACATCGCCGGTCCTGCGGGGTATCTCTACGAAACCCTGATGACGCCGTCGCAGGACGAGGTCGGCACCGAGTACGGTCTGCTCGCTGAGGGCGCCGCGCATCCCGACGATTTTTCCTGGGTGATCTATCGCCTGCGCAAGGAAGCACGCTGGAACGACGGCAAGCCGGTCACCGCCGACGACGTGGTGTTCTCGTTCGACGCGCTGAAGAAGTACAGCCCGCGCTACGCCTCGTATTATCGTCATGTCGTCAAAGCCGAGAAGGTCGGCGAGCGCGACATCCGTTTCACCTTCGATGCGCCGGGCAATCGCGAACTGCCGACCATCGTCGGAGAATTGATGGTGCTGCCGAAGCACTGGTGGGAAGGCACCGACGCGCAGGGACGCAAGCGCGGCATCTCGGCGACGACGCTGGAGCCGCCGCTCGGCTCCGCCCCCTATAAGATCAAGGAATTCGTCGCCGGCCGCTCGGTCGTGCTGGAGCGGGTGAAGGACTATTGGGGCGAGAAGCTGCCGGTGCGGATCGGCCAGAACAATTTCGACGAACTGCGGTTCGAGTACTTCCGCGACAACACGGTGGCGCTGGAAGCCTTCAAGGCCGATCAGGCCGACTGGATCATGGAGAACTCCGCCAAGCAGTGGGCGACCGCCTACGACTTCCCGGCGGTGAACGACAAGCGCGTCGTCAAAGAAGAATTCCCGATCAACGACTCCGGACGGATGCAGGCCTTCGTGCTGAACACGCGCCGCGAGATGTTCAAGGACCCGCGGGTGCGCCGTGCCTTCAACTACGCGTTCGACTTCGAGGAAATGAACAAGCAGCTGTTCTACGGACAGTACAAGCGGATCGCGAGCTTCTTCGAAGGCACCGAGCTCGCCTCCAGCGGGCTGCCTGAAGGGCAGGAGCTGGCGTTCCTCGAAACCGTGCGCGACAAGGTGCCGGCCGAGCTGTTCACGCAGCCCTACACCAATCCAGTCGGCGGCAATCCGGAGGCGGTGCGCGCCAACTTGCGCGAGGCGATCAAGCTGGTGAAAGAAGCCGGCTTCGACATCAAGGATCGCAAGCTGGTCGATCCGTCCGGCAAGCCGGTGGTGGTCGAGATCCTGGTGCAGGACCCATCGTCGGAACGGATCGCGTTGTTCTACAAGCCGTCGCTGGAGCGGCTGGGCGTTGCCGTCTCGATCCGTGTGGTCGACGACGCGCAGTATCAGAACCGGATTCGCGCGTTCGATTTCGACATCATCACCGATCTGTGGGGCCAGTCGCTGTCGCCCGGTAACGAGCAGCGCGACTATTGGGGATCGCAGGCGGCCAATGAACAGGGCTCGCACAACACCATTGGCATCAAGAATCCGGCCATCGATGAGCTGATCGAGAAGGTGATCTACGCCAAGGACCGGGCCACGCTGGTTGCCGCCACGCGGGCGCTCGACCGCGTGCTGCTGTGGAACTTCTACGTCGTGCCGCAATTCACCTACGGTTTCATGCGCTACGCGCGCTGGGATCGGTTTGGGCACGCGCCTCTGCCGAAATACGCCCGCTCCGGTCTGCCGGCGCTGTGGTGGTACGACGCCGACAAGGCCGCCAACCTCGGCAAGCGCTCTTGAGGATTGCTTCGCGTATGGCGCAGCTCAATCGTCGCAACGTGCTCGCTCTCGGCGTCGGCGCGCTCGCCGCCGCGCAGATGCGGGGCACCGCCGTCGCGGCCGACGGTGAAACGGTCTCCCACGGCATCTCGGCGTTCGGTGACTTGAAGTATCCGGCCGATTTCGTGCAGTTCGACTACGTCGATGCGAAGGCTCCCAAGGGCGGGCTGTTCTCGACCATTCCGTCGGTCCGCGCCTTCAATCAGTCGTTCCAGACCTTCAATTCGCTCAACGCCTTCATCCTCAAGGGCGACGGTGCGCAGGGGATGGGCCTGACCTTTGCGACGCTGATGGCGCGCGCGGGCGATGAGCCGGATGCGATGTACGGCTTTGCCGCGTCCAAGGTAGCGATCTCCGCCGATGGGCTGACCTATCGCTTTACGATGCGGCCCGAGGCGCGATTTCACGACGGCAGCAAGCTGACCGCGCGTGACGCCGCGTTCTCGCTCAACATTCTGAAGGCCAAAGGCCATCCGTTGATCACGCAGCAACTGCGCGACTTCATTGAGGCGACGGCCGACGGCGACGCGACCTTGATTGTCACCTTCAAGCCGAAGCGCGGTCGGGACGTGCCGCTGTTCGTCGCCGCGCTGCCGCTGTTCTCGGAAGCATACTACGCCAAGCAGCCGTTCGATGAATCGACCATGGAAGTACCGCTCGGCAGTGGGCCCTACAAGGTCGGCCGGATGGAATCGGGCCGCTATATCGAATTCGATCGGGTCAAGGATTGGTGGGGCGCCAAGCTGCCGGTGAATGTCGGATCGTACAATTTCGACACGGTGAGGTTCGAATTCTATCGCGATCGCGACGTCGCCTTCGAAGGCTTCACCGGGCGCAGCTACCTGTTTCGCGAGGAATTCACGTCGCGGATCTGGAACACGCGCTACGATTTTCCCGCCATCCACGACGGCCGCGTCAAGCGCGAGATGCTGCCGGACGACACGCCGTCGGGCGCACAGGGCTGGTTCATCAACACCCGCCGCGACAAATTCAAGGACCCGCGGGTGCGCGAAGCGCTCGGCTGCGCGTTCGATTTCGAATGGACCAACAAGACCATCATGTACGGCACCTATGCGCGCACGGTGTCGCCGTTCCAGAACTCGGACATGATGGCGGTGGGCGCGCCGTCGCCGGAAGAACTGGCGCTGCTCGAGCCGTTTCGCGGCAAGGTGCCGGACGAGGTGTTCGGTGCGCCGTTCGTGCCGCCGGCCTCCGACGGCTCCGGGCAGGACCGCGCGCTGCTGCGCCACGGCGCGCAGCTGCTCAACGACGCGGGTTTCCCGATCAAGAACGGCAAACGCTTGACGCCGTCCGGTGAGCCTTTCCGCGTCGAATTCCTGCTCGAAGAGCCGGCATTCCAGCCCCACCATATGCCGTTCATCAAGAACCTCGGCACGCTCGGCATCGAAGCAACCTTGCGGATGGTCGATCCGGTGCAGCAGCGGGCGCGGCGCGATGATTTCGATTTCGATCTCGCGATCGAGCGCTACAGCTTTTCGACAGTGCCGGGCGACGCGCTGCGCAACTTCTTCTCGTCACAGGCGGCCGCCACCAAGGGTTCGAACAACCTCGCCGGCATTTCCGATCCGGTGATCGATGCGATGATCGATCAGGTGATTGCCGCCGACACTCGCATCAAGCTGGTGGTCGCGGCGCGGGCGCTCGACCGTCTGATCCGCGCCGGGCGCTATTGGGTGCCGCAATGGTATTCGGCCTCGCACCGGCTCGCCTATTGGGACGTGTTCGGCCATCCGCCCAATCTACCAAAATACGCCGGCGTCGGCGTGCCGGAACTGTGGTGGGCGAAGGATACGGCGGCTGCGGCCGACCGGGGGAAGAAATAGCATGGCCGCCTATATCGCTCGCCGCGTCCTGCTGATGTTTCCAACCCTGCTCGGGATTCTGTTCGTCTCTTTTGTCGTCGTGCAGTTCGCGCCCGGCGGTCCGGTTGAACGGGTGATCGCGCAGATTTCTGGCGCCGACACCGGCGCCTCGTCGCGCATCTCGGGCTCGTCCGGTGGTGACTTCGGTGCACGGCCGCAGGTCGCCGGTTCGGCGGACGCGGTGAACTCGAAATATCGCGGCGCCCAGGGGCTCGATCCGGAATTCGTCAAGAGCCTCGAGAAGCAGTTCGGCTTCGACAAGCCGGCGCCCGAGCGCTTCGCGATCATGCTGTGGAATTTCGCGCGGTTCGATTTCGGTAAGAGCTACTTCCGCGATGTCAGCGTGCTGCAGCTGATCAAGGAGAAGCTGCCGGTTTCGATGTCGCTCGGGATCTGGATGACGTTGCTGACCTATCTGATCTCGATTCCGCTCGGCATTCGCAAGGCGGTGCAGGACGGCTCGAAATTCGACACCTGGACTTCTGCGGTGATCATCGTCGGCTTCGCTATTCCGGGCTTTCTGTTCGCGATCCTGTTGATCATCCTGTTCGCCGGCGGCTCATTCTTCAGTTGGTTTCCGCTGCGCGGACTGACCTCCGACGGGTGGAGCCAGTTTCCCTGGTACTGGAAGATCCTCGACTATTTCTGGCACCTGACGCTGCCGCTGATCTCGATGGCGCTCGGTGCGTTCGCCACCATGACGCTGCTGACCAAAAACTCGTTCCTGGACGAGATCCGTAAGCAATACGTCATGACTGCGCGCGCCAAGGGCTGCAGCGAGACCCAGGTGCTGTACGGACACGTGTTCCGCAATGCCATGCTGATCGTGATCGCCGGCTTTCCCAGCGCCTTCATCCACGCGTTCTTCTCAGGCTCGCTGTTGATTGAGACCATTTTCTCGCTCGACGGGCTCGGCCTGCTCGGCTTCGAAAGCGTACTCAATCGCGACTATCCGGTGGTGTTTGGCACGCTCTTTATCTTTTCCCTGGTCGGCCTGGTGGTGAACCTGATTTCCGATCTCACCTATATGTGGATCGATCCCCGGATCGACTTCGAGGCGCGGGACGTCTGATGACGCTGATCGCACGCGAGCCGATCGAAACCACCACGCAGGCGCCGCCCGGCGAGGCGGTGCCCCCGACGCGCCACCGGTTGTCCC